>JAJAZG010000046.1 GCA_026785865.1 Pseudanabaena sp. CAN_BIN31 | reverse complement strand
TGATTGTGCCGCGCGAAGCGCGGCACAATCATCTTGCAACTTAAAGGCACATCAGCTTACAAATAGCGACAGCCATAGCATTAAAGATGTCTCTGCAAAGAATTTGTTGCGGCTGTACCGTCAGCATTAAATAACTCACAGGAAATCGGTAAGCGACTAATATTCTTATTGCTGCCAATCACCACGAATGCCGAACCTTTGACTAGCCTTTGATGTGGCTCTGGGTTAACTTCAAATTTATCCCCGTAGCTGACAGCAATCACATTTACGCCATAGTGGGCGCGGAGTTTGAGCTCTAAAATTGTTTTGCCAGCAAACTCTTCGGGAACCATAACTTCGACAATGCTATTGTCAGGGTCTAGCTCAAATCGCTCCAAGATGCCGCCTTGAGTTAGCGATCGCGCTAAAGCACGCCCTGTTTCTGCTTCAGGAAAAACGACAAGGTCAGCGCCAACTTTTTTGAGCAATGTGCCATGTATTTCCGAAGAAGCCTTTGCCACTACATGTTTGACACCTGCTTCTTTCACATTCAGCGTAGTGACAATACTCTCTTCCAAAAAATTACCGATCGCCACAATCACTGTATCAATCTCTAAAATGCCCGATTCCTTGAGCGCGAGTGGATTCGTGGAGTCTAGCTGAATGCAGTGTGCGGCGAGGTTTTCGGCACGTACTTGACTGACCCGATCCTCATTGTTATCGGCGGCTAATACTTCATGTCCTAGGAGATCGAGGGTGGCGCATACGGCTCTACCAAAACGTCCCAAACCAATTACAGCAAATTGTTTGTTGTCAGGGCGGAGACTGCGAAAGAAGCTCAAAGAAGAAATATCCACAAAAAATTCCTGTATTTTTGATAATAGAGCCTATTGAGGCTTTCAAAGATTTCTTTAGGTTTTGTGATATCACAAAACCTATCCAACTAGCAGCGATCCTTGTGGATATTTAATCAAACTAGGGCGAGATTCAGTGAAAATTGCTGACATCAACAGTAATACACCGACTCGACCGATATACATGGTCAGAATAATTACGATCCTGCCAGCGACAGATAACGAAGAGGTAATTCCCATCGATAAGCCCACTGTCGCGAAGGCTGAGGTGGCTTCAAAGAGGATGCTAATAAAGTTCAGATTGCGATCAGTTAATGATAATAGTCCAGTCGAACAGATCACCGTAAATAATGAACTCACCGCCACGCCGACCGCTTTTAAAATCAAGCCATTGGGTATTCGCAGCCTATACAAATTCACTTGATCGCGTCCTTCCAAAGCTGCCCCTGTGCAACTAGCCAAGATTCTCGCGGTTGTGGTTTTAATGCCTCCACCCGTACTACCTGGGCTAGCGCCAATAAACATCAAGGCGATCGTGATAAATAAACCTGTTACCGTCATTTTGCCATTGTCGATCGTGTTAAAGCCTGCGGTGCGAGTGGTGACAGACTGAAACCAAGCGGCGACAATCTGATCAAATATCGGTAAATTACCTAAGGTTTGACTATTCTGAACTTCGGTCAACAAGAAGAACACCGTACCAAATAGTAACAAAGCGATCGTGGTACTAGTGGCAACCATAAAATTCAAACTGAAGGTGAAATAGTCACGATTTCGCGAAAACTTGATGCTTAGCCACAGATAACCTTCCAAAATCACCTGATAGCCAAGGCCACCAAAAATAATTAGCAAACCGATAATAATGCTCATCATTGGCGTATTGACATAGCTCATCAGATTGTCAGACAAAAGACCAAATCCTGCATTGTTAAAGGCATTGACACTATGAAAAATGGCTTGCCAAACACTTTCAGGAAAACTCATAGTTTGGTTGAAAATAGGGATTAGTGCAAGTACACCTGTCAACTCAAACACCAAAGTCACAGCAATGATTGACTGTACCAATTGCAGTCCGCCCCGAATTCCAGGAGTGTCGAGGGATTGCTGCAAAGTAATTTTATCGCGCAGGCTAAATTTGCGCCCGATCAGTAGTAATAGGACAGTCGTTGCGGTCATATAACCCAACCCGCCGATCTGTACCAACAGCATTAAAAATAGCTGTCCCCAAAAGGAATAAAATTTGCCAACATCCACCACCGACAACCCCGTAACACAGACGGCTGATGTTGAGGTAAACAAGGCTGTAACTAGGTCTGTCCATGTGCCAGCGCTAGAGGAGATCGGCAACATTAACAGAAATGTTCCAATCGAAATAACGGCAAAAAACCCAAAACAAATTGTTCTAGCGGGATTCACATTAAGAGTCTCAAGTAATTAAATTTATTTTATATGTATAAGCGATGACGCGCGCGCAGCGTGCGTCATCGCTTCTTGATTTAGGCAGCTTGTAGAAACAACTTGAACAGGCAAGGGGCTTAAGCCCCTTGTTAAAGCTATTGAAAGCTGCCTTAGCCGATCGCCGATCCATCAATCACATCTTGCCAACGACCATTACCCACTGCCCTGATTGCTTCAGGCAGTTGAATATCACCCGTATAGATGGCTCTGCCAACGATCGCACCTTTAACGCCCACAGATTCTAGCGATAGCAGACTTAATAAATCTGTAATCGAGCTAATGCCGCCTGAAGCAATTACAGGCACATCGACATTTTCGGCAAGTTGGCGCAAAGCCTCGATGTTGGGCCCTTGCATCGTGCCATCGCGATGAATATCGGTGTAAATAATTCCTGCGATTCCCACATCTGCCATCCGTTTGGCAAGATCCACCGCCATTATTTCTGAATTAGTCAGCCAGCCTCTAGTCGCCACTTTGCCATCACGAGCATCGATGCCAATCATGATTTGTTCAGGAAATTCCGCACAAATATCCGCAATCAGTTGTGAGTTTTCCACCGCCGCCGTGCCTAAAATTACGCGACTTACGCCAGAGTTCAGCACCGAAATAATACTTTCGCGATCGCGCAGTCCGCCACCCATCTGCACCCGTATCGGAATTGAACGGGCGATCGCCTCAATTACTTTTAAATTTTTGGGCTTGCCTTCCTTTGCACCATCCAAATCAACTACATGCAAATACTTAGCGCCCTGACTGTACCAACGCTGAGCTACTTCTACAGGGTCTTCACTAAATACTTCTGATTTTTGATAATCCCCTTGATAGAGCCTGACACAGCGTCCATCTAAAATATCAATTGCGGGAATTACATCCATAATTTTTACCTGCGATCCTAGGAGTTTAATTTTAGCTAGATTTAGCGATCGCGGTATAGTACAAATCAAGGAAAACCAAATTTATTGATTGTTCGCCTGTGGCGAACAATCAATAAATTTGGTTTTATGCCAAATTTAAAAATCATCCCCATGAAATCGTCTAAGCAGTCAGTATCACAAAGTTTAATGTCGATCGGGCTTGTCATTAGCGCGGCTTTTTTGCTGATGGCGATCGCCACACCATTGCTGCAAGCGGTAGGGATTTTGACCGATCCCACTGAATTTCTCAGCAACCCGATCCATCAGCCACCATCACCCCAACATTGGTTCGGCACAGACTTGCAAGGACATGATGTATTTACGCGAACGATCGCTGGCGCGGTTGTGGCATGGCAAGTGACGATCGCCTCCACCCTAATCAGCGTATTAGTCGGCGTACCCTTGGGAATGCTTAGCGGCTACAAAGGCGGCTGGCTTGATCGCATTTTAGTATTCCTGATGGATGCGCTCTATACATTGCCAAGTTTATTGCTATCGCTGACGATCGCCTTTGTGGTCGGTGCAGGAGTTTGGAATGCGGCGATCGCCCTCAGTGTTGCCTATATTCCCCAGTATTTTCGAGTAATCCGCAACCAAACCGTGAGTACGAAAACCGAAGTCTATATCGAAGCTGCTCAAGCGATCGGGGCTGACACCAAAACGATCTTGCTCAAATATCTAGCGCCCAATGTGATCCAAAGCTTGCCTGTAATTTTTACGCTCAATGCTGCTGATGCAATTCTGACTCTCGCAGGTTTAGGATTTTTGGGTTTAGGCATTCCTGAAGATGTTCCTGAATGGGGACATGATCTTAAGCAAGCTTTAGATGCTCTCTCCACTGGTGAAAATATTTGGTGGACAACGATTTTTCCTGGTCTGGCGATTACCTTAATGACGATCGGGTTATCACTTGTAGGTGAAGGCTTAACCCAGAAATTTAGCAGCAAAAAAGAGCAATAAGCTCTCGTAATTTATGTATTTCGATTTCCTGATTCCTAAGCGTCCTGTATCTTTACAAACAAGAAAAACCGCAAATTTACAAGCATGGAAACAATATGTTCGCGCTGAAGCTGAAAAAACTTGGACAGGTCAGTTTTTTACTGAGAGAAATATTCAACTAACATTGGTATATCTCTACAGTGGCGATCCTCTGGATACTGACAACATCATTAAACCGATACAAGATGCACTGGTTGGGCTTATTTATAAAGATGATTTAATAATTTCAGATATAAATGTACATCGTCGTCCATTTTCTGACACTTTTGACATGACATTATTGCCGATCCTTCTTGTTCAAGGGATAGTATCGAGGCTAGAATGTGTATACGTTCAAGTTTCTGAGCCTAAAAGATTGGAGGAATACTTATGAACATAATTGACAAAGATTTGGAACTACAATCTAGGGTTGAAGAAAAATATAGATCACAGGGATTTGAGGTCATTGTCTCACCCGCTAAGTATGCTCTTCCGATCGATCTAGGAAATTATTCTCCAGATCTTATTGCAAAAAAATCATCAAATGAAGGCTTCATAATCGAATTAAGAGGTTCAATTTCTCGACTACCTGTTGGTCGTTACCGAGAAGTTGCTGAGATTGTATCCCAACATAATGGTTGGAGATTTTTGCTTGTGACTGGAGATGATGTTTCTCCAGTAGATCATCTAAACAATGTGAATGGTGATGTTCAATTGCTAACTTGGGAGCAGATGCTGCAACGCTATGAACAAGCTAAGAAGTTTTTATCTATAGGAGAAGTGGAAGTAGCATTTTTGTATTTGTGGGGGGTTTTAGAAGCTGCGATGCGCCAACAAGCTAATATCTCAGCAATCCCCATCGAACGACTTCCTGCAAGTTCTTTAATCAATCACTTGTATTCTCAAGGTGAGCTTTCGATGGAGCATTTCGATCAAGTTAACGTTATTCAACCAGTTCGCGATCGCATTATGCATGGTTATCAAACTCCTAATCTTGCCGAAGCAACAAATCAACTTCAAGAGCTTGTCAATGAATTAATCGCTACATGGAAACCATGATTTACTAGCCTTGGCTTTTCTATGAAAAACCTAAATTTTGAAATTTACAACGTGTAATTTTTAGTGAAATATTAGCCCATTTATAGTTTAGAATTACTATACTTACTAGGAAAATTAGTTGCTAAATGGACAATAACACTGATAATTTCAGCGAAAGTTATAAAGAATCCTCATTTTGGGAAAAAATAAAGAGTTTTGCCGCTACTGCTGGTAGAGAGGTAATTGAAAAAGCTCTCATACTTTATTACTCTTTAATCGATTTTGATACGCCTATCTGGGCAAAGACTGTAATTGTCAGTGCGCTAGGATATTTCATCAGCCCAATAGACGCAATTCCTGATTTAACTCCAGTTGTTGGTTACGTTGATGATCTTGGGGCATTGGCATCTGCTCTTGCAATAGTTGCTGCTCACATTAAATCAGAACATAAAGCAAAAGCTCAAGAAAAACTAAAAGTGTGGTTTGGTTAGTTATTATTTCTAAGTTTTAAAAGCTGATATCGCTATTAAGGGTAAGAAAATGATAGTTGCGATCGCCAAAAAAATGACCTTTGAAGAGTTCCTCGAATATGACGATGGGACAGATACTTTGTATGAGTTGGAAAATGGAGAATTAATTTCTGTATCGGGCGAAAGTGATATTAATCAACAGATTGCAATATTTTTACTTACATCTTTTTTTAAGATTGGCATTCTTCCAAATCGTCTGCGAATGAAGGCAGAAATAGCGGTGCATAGCCGACAGGTGAATGTAAGAGTTCCTGATTTGATGATTTATTCTGAAGAATTGGCGATCGCTATGCAGGGGGCAACGAGATCGCTAGTTTTACTGGATATGCCGCCGCCATTGTTAGTGGTTGAGGTGGTCAGCCCCAATCAGGCAAGTCGAGATTATCGCTACAAGCGCACCGAGTATGCAGCACGGGGTATTGCTGAATATTGGATAGTCGATGCGATCGCGCAAAAAATAACGATATTAGAATGGGTGGAAGGATTTTATGAAGAAAGAATTTACGAGCAAGATCAAATAATCAATTCGCCGTTATTTCCCGATCTTCAATTAACTGCTGCTCAAGTTTTACAGAACTGCTAGGAGCGATGTCATCATGTTGGATACAAATAAATTAAATAATCTTTCTTCGCAGATATCTCACAATCAATATGAGCAAGACTTTCATGCGTGGACAAAGGAACAGTCCAAGTTGCTACGACTTGGTAAATTGCAAGAGTTGGATTTAGAAAATCTCGCAGAGGAAATAGAATCTTTGGGTAAGCAGCAAAAGCAAGAACTCCGTAATCGCTTTGGCGTTTTAATCGGACATTTGCTCAAGTGGCAATATCAGCCAACTCTGCGCGGTAAAAGCTGGCGTATCACGATTGATTTACAACGTGATGAAATTGTTGAACTTGTCGCTGAAAATCCTAGCCTTAAGCCATATCTAGAAGAAGCGATCGCAAAATCCTATAAACAAGCGATCGCTCTTGT
>JAJAZG010000045.1 GCA_026785865.1 Pseudanabaena sp. CAN_BIN31 | reverse complement strand
TCATAATGCTGCACTGAATATCTTGGCTCTTGGTTTAAGTAGGGTAGGGCATACCCAAACTCAATACGCCTGTGGAGAGTTCGACCTCGGCAAAGTACATGTAAGTCTACTTGGTAAGTTGTCTCGCTGAATCAGGAATCTCAGTGGCTTCAGCCCTGAGAGTGTCAATTACTAACCAGTTAAACATCCTATTTCTAAATGAATAAAAATAAGATTACTATTCTTGTTGTTGATGATACTTTCTATAATGTACAAGTTCTATCAATCATGCTGGCTCATCAAGGCTATGCTGTTTTGGAAGCTACAAATGGAATCGATGCAATTGAGCTTGCCAAAACACATATACCAAACTTAATTTTACTAGACATTAAAATGCCTAGTATGAACGGCTATGAAGTCTGTAATAATCTAAAAAACAATCCTATAACTCAAGAAATTCCCATAATTTTTATTAGTGCGGTTAGAGATATAGAAGAGAAAGTTGAAGCGTTTGCCATAGGTGGAGTTGACTTTATTAACAAACCATTTCATTTAATTGAAGTGCTGGCAAGGGTAAAAACTCACCTGCGGATAAGTTCCTTACAAACACAACTTTTAGAGCAAACTAAACTTTTAGTAATTCAAAATGTTAGTCTACAAGCAGAACTATCTCATTTAACTGAATGGAATGAGGATTTATATGCAGAACTAAAAAAAGCGATTGATTGTCAGCAGATGAGATTATTTTATCAGCCAATTTTCAGTTTTGAATCTAACTTAATTACTGGATTTGAAGCCCTAATTCGCTGGGAACATCCCGAACGGGGTATAGTTTCGCCTGTAGATTTTATCGATCTTATCGAAACAACGGATTTAATTTATCCAGTTGGACGCTGGGTGCTAGAAACTGCTTGCGAACAGTTACAGACTTGGCAGAAATCTTTTCCTAAATATAGTGATTTGACCATGGGCGTAAATGTGTCAACCAAGCAACTCTCAGAATTTAATTTAGTGGAAGATGTGCGTAATATCTTGCGGACATCAAAAATCAATCCTCATTGTTTAAAACTAGAAATTACTGAAAGTACGGTAATGGGCGATCGCGATCGCACTTTGCAAATCCTTCAACAATTAAAAGATTTAAAAATTCAGTTTTGCATTGATGATTTTGGTACGGGTTATTCATCACTAAGACGACTAACTGATTTTCCTATTGATATTCTCAAAATAGATCGCTCCTTTATTCACAATGAAGAATGGGTAACTGTCAAAGCGATTGGTAGATTAGCTTTTACCTTAGGAAAAAGCATCGTGGTTGAAGGCATAGAGACAGCTACACAATTGGCAATGCTGAAAACTTTATTTCGGTCTTCTCTGAAGGAATGTTACGGTCAGGGATATTTATGTGCTAAGCCACTTGATAGTGACTCAGCCTCCGAGATGCTGGCAAGCAATAAAAAATTTGTAATTGCATAATCAAACGTCGATCTGGAAATTTTCGAGAGCGATCGCTAGATGCGTCCAATGTGTACCGCCTTGGAGAAACACGGTGTAAGGTTCGCGCAAGGGGCCATCAGCAGACAATTCTAAGGTACTACCATCAACAAAAGTTCCACCTGCCATAACTAACTCGCTCACATACCCAGGCATTTCTCCTGGGATTGGATCGACGTAAGAATCAATCGGTGAGAAGCGCTGGAGATTGCGACAAAACTCGATTAGTTTTTGGCGATCGCCAAGTTGGATTGCTTGAATAATATCGCGCCTTGGCTCAAAGGGAAGTGGTTTCACTTTGTAACCTAATTTGTCAAATACATAGGCGGCAAGATGACTGCTCTTCATCGCTTCTCCAACCATTTGTGGTGCAAGAAACAACCCTTGAAAGAGCAGCCGATTTAAATCAAAAGTTGCACCACCTTCGCGTCCAATTCCAGGAGCAGTGAGCCTTTGAGCGGCTAGTTCCACATATTCAGATTTACCAGCGATATAGCCGCCTGCCGTAGCGATCGTGCCACCAGGATTTTTAATGAGAGAACCTGCGATGATATCGGCTCCAACTGCGGTTGGTTCACGATCGCTAATAAATTCACCATAACAATTATCGACAAAGCAAACTGTGTTGGGATTTTGCTGCTTGACTAATTTGATGATGCGCTCAATATCTTCAATGGATAGACTTTCGCGCCATGCATAGCCGCACGATCGCTGAATCAAGACCATACGGGTTTGTGGTTTTACCGACTTTGCCAAGACTTCCCAATTGATGCTGCCTTCGGGAGTGAGTTCCACTTGGCGATAGGTGATGCCAAAGTCTTTGAGGGAACCTGCATAATCTCTTCCTTGGCTATCAGAGGTGAGTGGATAGCCGATTACTTCTTCAAGAGTGTCATAGGGCGCACCCGCGACTGATAGAAGTTCATCAAGAGGGCGCAAAATACCAAATAAACAACAGGCGATCGCATGAGTTCCCGAGACAAACTGGACGCGCACGGCGGCTGATTCTGCACCCATTATTTGTGCAAATACCTGATCGAGGACATCGCGCCCCATATCACCATGCCCATAACCTGACACACTGGCAAAATGGTGCGCTCCCACGCGGCGATCGCGAAAAGCTTGCAAAACTCGTTCGAGATTGTTTTTAACATGGAGATCGATTTGGGTAAATGTTGGCGCAAGAGCGGTAACGGCTTCTGCAACCAGCAATTTCATTTTGTCAGAGGTCATTTATGTTCAAGATTTTTTGGCGGTTCACGATCCTACGCGAATATGAATGATTTTGTCTAGCAACGCTAGAAACTAAAAAGTGGCGCAAAGCGTCCCTTTTACTCTCTAGGCTTGAATTTGTTCTAATATCATAGCAGCAGGAAATATAAATACTTTAAAAAAATTTTTGAGGAAAAAGCTTTGCCTACACTTGGAGTAAATATCGACCATGTTGCTACCATTCGCCAAGCTCGTCGAGGCTCTGACCCCGATCCCATTGCTGCTGCGGTCATTGCTGAGCTAGCAGGAGCGGATGGAATCACCATCCATTTACGCGAAGATCGTCGCCATATCCAAGAGCGTGATGTGCGTTTGTTGCGGCAAACTGTGAAGACTCGTCTCAATCTAGAAATGGCAGCCACTCCCGAAATGGTGGCGATCGCCCTAGATGTTAAGCCCGACTACATCACGCTCGTACCTGAACGCCGCGAAGAAATTACGACTGAAGGGGGCTTAAATGTTAAAGCTCAATGCGATCGCTTAGGTAAATTTGTGCATCAATTACAAGGTGCGGGTATTCCTGTGAGTTTATTTGTTGATGCGGAAGTAGGACAAATCCAAGCTTCAGCAAAAACTGGTGCAAAGTTTGTGGAATTACATACGGGGACTTATGCGAATGCCAAAAATGAAGAAGAACTTAAGCGTGAGTTAGAAGTATTGGCTAAAGGTGGAGCGTTAGCGATCGAGCTAGGTCTGAGGCTAAATTCAGGACATGGTTTAACCTATTGGAATACTCGTGCTGTTGCTCAAATTACAGGAATGGAGGAGTTGAACATCGGACATAGCATTATCAGTCGCGCCGTACTCGTCGGCTTAGACCGAGCTATTCGCGAAATGAAGGCTTTAATCAATCCATAAAAAATAAGAAGGAGCGTTCTGCGCTCTTTCTTATTTTTTATGTTCTGAAGTGTAGATATACTCAATTCAGGTTTTGGAATAAATCTATGGCTATGACAGAGTTGATGCCGATGTTACGCTCTTTAAGCTGTGCTAAAAAATTACACGTTATGCGATGTCTAGTATCAGATTTGGCACAGGATGAGTCAGATTTACCGAGGCAAAATCTTTCTACTCTACTTGTAAACACAATCAAAAATATGACCTTTGAAGAAGCGATCGCCTACACAGAAAATTTACTCTCACGCAAAGACTTAGAAGATTCACAACTAGAATCAGAAATTGCTGAACTCGTGCAAACCTTAAATGGAGCGAGAGGATTTTTTGTATGCTTTTTGACTGGTGAATGGGAACTAGCGGACGCTCCTAGCTCTAGCATTATTCGAGCATTGCAATCTGCTCCTGATACGATCGCCGAACTACTCGTCAAAAATCTAGCCATGTCCACTGCAATGGCTATTTTCCATCGCCGCGCAGGAAATGAAGAACAAGCCCAAGGTTCCGATCGCGTAGCTAGACGAACTTCGCTTTTAATTGAGAAAATTGATCTTGCTGAAGTTCGCGAAATTTCTGCACAGATGTATAATTCTGCAATCATAACTACTGGAGAATATGCCGCTTTTCTCGAAAAATGGGGATATGATGCCGAACAAAAACAGGCGATCGCCAACGCCCTAAATCATGTGCTAGCCAATGGCTGATCCAGAAATTAATTTAGCGTTTGAAGAAGCGATCGCCCTATTTAACAATGGAGATTATTATGCCTGTCACGATGTTTTAGAGGAAATCTGGCATAACGCATGGCAAAGCGATCGCGCTTTTTATCAGGGGCTTTTACAAATTGCCGTTGGGCTATATCACCTAAAAAGTTTAAATTGGCATGGAGCCACAATTCTCTTGGGAGAAGGAACTAGCCGATTGCCAGCATATCTTCCTGATTATCAATCCATTAATGTCGAAAGCTTATTAGAAGAGAGTTTGCTTATATTGCGAACTGTGCAAGTGAATGGGAAAGAAGGTATAAATGAGGTTCTAAACGCTATCGAAAATGGCGATTTAATAATCCCAAAACTCAATAGACTTTAATCCACTGATCAACAAATTGTTAAACGATGGAGTCGGCGCAACGCGCCGCCCTTTTTATTTGGTTTTTATTTATGACTTGGGAATTATCTGATCTATTAAGGGCGATCGCCACAACTATTGTCATCAGCATCCATGCCTCTCATCACTGGTGGTTTGGGGTGAAGGATACAGTTAGCCTCAATCCTGAAATCTTTATCGACACAATCATTAACCAAGTCGGACGCTTTACCGTCCCTATATTTGTGATCTTGTCAGGTTTCGCTCTTGCCAAATCAGAAGAGAAACGCCCCTTTGATTTAAAAATATTTTTTCAGCGTCGCCTCTGGCGGATTGTACCACCCTATATTTACTTTACTTTATTAAATGTGGTCGGGAGATCGCAATTTCTCGCGGCAGATGGCTAGAGCGTGGACAACAAATCTGGCAGGCGATCGCGACAGGGCTGGGCGATTATCACCTCTATTTTTTGGGGATTATTTTCCAATGTTATGTAATTTATCCATTACTGCGCCGCATTAACTTTTCTATTAGAAGATTAAGCACATTGCTTTTAATTACTTTTACTCTATTTAACTTGCGATGGATGGCTGCTAGCTTTGGATTATTATCCAATATTGCTAACTTCTTACCCGATGGCAATCATGTCATCTATTGGTTGCCCTATTTTCAAATTGGAATCTGGTTAGCCAAAGATGAAGGATGGACTAATTTATTTGTAGCGAAATGGCGATCGCAAACATGGGGATATCTATTTGCGATCGTTGCTATTGTTGAACTCAGTGAATTCTATTGGATGGCAATACTCAAAAATTCTGCGGAAGCAGTTGGTCACTATATTCGCCCAACTGTTGTTTTGCTAACTTTGGCATTTCTACTATGGTCAATTTCTTGGCAAAGTTGGCAAGCCAAGTCTTTCTCAACTTCTATTCAGAAGTTATGGCGATCAATTCAACCGCAGATTAAGACTTTCGCTAATGCGAGTTTTATCACATATCTAGTTCATGTCTGGGTGTTAAGGGCGATCGCGCCGCTCGAAATAATTGGCGGCATTCTATTTGTTCCTTTCGCAGCGACTTGCTCTTGGCTAATAGGAATCATGGTATGGAAGCTTATCCGAATGTAGGAGCAATTCACGAATTGTTACTACATGTAGCTATTGACAAATGTATTACTCCCTTCCCCGTGAAAGATTAGACGTTTGGGGGGGCGGCCCCCCCGCACCGCAAATATTTGTGGTTTTTTAAGGGAGAGAGACCCACAAAAATTATTTAATCGTATAGATAAAAAAAAACACAAAAATTATTTTTTATTAATTTTTT
>JAJAZG010000044.1 GCA_026785865.1 Pseudanabaena sp. CAN_BIN31 | reverse complement strand
GCTTGTAGATAACTACATATATTTTGGCATAGTTTAATAAAACAGAAAAAAGCAAAGCAACCATAACTAAATGCTAGATTTTTGGACAAAAACCAGTGGGACTTGGATTAATGTTTTGGCGATCGCCTTCGGCACAGGTTTAGGACTCGTTCTGCGTGGTCGCTTTCTTGCTCAGGTTTTGCCAATTCTCAAACAAGCGATCGGGCTAATCACTATGTTTGTCAGCATTGACATGGCAAATGTCTTGCTCAAAGTCAAAGCTGGCGGTCTTAATGGCGTGATCCTTGCCCTGATCTCATTGATTGTCGGCGGCGTACTTGGTGAGCTAGTGCAAATCGAGAAGCACTTAGAAAAAGTTGGCGATTGGTTAAAAGCCAAATTTAAAGGCAAAGGTAAATTTACAGAGGGATTTGTGGCAGCAAGCCTCTTATTCTGCATTGGTCCCATGGCAATCATTGGCAGCCTCAACAATGGACTCAGAGGCGATGACAATCTTTTGGCGCTCAAATCTGCTTTAGATGGATTTATCTCGATCGTGTTTGCCAGCACCTACGGGATCGGCGTGGGTTTCTCAGCTTTGCCCGTAGCCCTGTATCAAGGCAGTATGTCTCTACTCGCAGGAAATTTAGCTCAGAGCTTGCCCGATCCCGCCAATGCCCCATCAGTAATGATCATTACAGGTGTGGGCGGTTTGATGTTGTTGGGGCTAGGTTTAAATTTATTAGAACTAGCCAAAGTCAGGGTTGCGTCTTTTTTACCTGCTTTAGCGATCGCGCCTCTAGTCTATTGGCTAGTCGATAGTCTCAAGTGATGTATAATTTTACCAAGCTCCTCTGTGGCGTGCGTGACTACCGATAATGTGTCTTGATCGATAATTGTTTTCTAGGAGTCTTCGTAATCTCAGCCGCAGTAAACCAGACTTGCATCTGGGAACTTAAGTTAGGCTGAAAGCCAAGTCTCCACCTGGTTTTACCGGGTCAAACAACTGAGGTAAGACGGCGTTGCGGAGGGGTGAAACCCAAAAGTTTTTTAAAAGTGGTTCTGTGCAAAGCACAGAACCACTTTTAAAAAACTTTTGCAAAATGCTTGCAATTACATAAAATCATGTTATATTAGTCAAGCGAAACAAACAACGCGGGGTAGAGCAGCCTGGTAGCTCGTCGGGCTCATAACCCGAAGGTCGATGGTTCAAATCCGTCCCCCGCCATTTAAAATAAAAAGAAGCCCCACGATGTGGGGCTTCTTTCATGTTAGCCCATTGAAATACTTCTAAATAAATAGCCAACTGCAATACCAATCATCAGGGCCCAAATTTGACCAGTCTTTACGAAATTATCCCAACCTCTGGCGAAATCTCCCGTAATGTCTTGTTTAAACTGTTGGGCGACTAAATCCATATTTATATGTGAATGTAGGTCAGTAAGATTTAAATGTAAGTTGCTAGCAAAATTGATCGCCGAAGTGTGAAGTACGGATAGGTCGGTATTAGTCACTAGATGTTGGGCAAAGTCAAGCATAAAATTTTAGGATTAATTTTTTAGGGTTTAGTTGATTTAGTAGAGCTTTGTGACGAAGTTTTGTCGTTTATCTGCAAAACCACCAAAGTCATATCATCAGTATGAGTATGCCCTTCTCCAATGAAGTTTTGCACTTCTTGGAAGATGTAGTCAAGGATCATCTGTGGGCGCGTCACATCGTCAGAAAGTGGAAAACAGTTTTGACAAGCCCAGTCTAGAGCTTTGCGAAGATTTTCTTCATCAAAGCGATCGCCTTCTGGACTCGCCGCTTCAGTAAAGCCGTCCGTATAATAAATCACCACATCGCCAGAATTTAGCTGAGCGCTGCGTTCTTCATATTTTGACTCAGATTCTAAGCCAATTAGAGCGCCCATTGTATCAAGAGCGTGAATTGATCGCGACTTAGCTCGCCAATGCAAAGCAGGAGTATGGGCGGCATTGCTAAAAGAAAGGATTTGAGTTGCGGGATCATATTCTGAATAAAACATGGTCACAAAACGATGAGATTTGTCGAGATCCTCGTACATCACCTCATTGAGATGTTCCAGAATCTTGCTAGGAGAATGATTATTTAATACTTCAGCCCGTAACATTCCGCGTGTCATCGTCATGATCAAACCTGCGGGAACGCCTTTACCCATCACATCGCCGACCACAAAGCTCCAGCGATCGCCTTTTTGCATGGGGATAAAGTCGTAATAGTCGCCACCAACACGGCTAGCCGTACAACATTTAGCCGAGATCTCAATCCCTTGAATTTTTGGACAATTGCGGGGCAGTAGTTGACGTTGGATTTCTGCGCCGATCTCCATCTCGCGATCTTGACGCTCTTTTTTGATTAATTCGGTAGTAAGTTCATGATTTTCCAAACCCACAGAAGTTTGATCGGCAACGAGGCGCATTAGAGTGCGCTTATTATCTGTCCAGATATAGTCAGGCTTGCGGCTGAAGATATAGAGACGACCGCGTACTGAATTTTTGACTAATACAGATGTGCCGAATAGGTGTACGTCAGCGCCCAAATAACGGCTGACCATCTCGTCGAGAGCGTTGGGACTGCCTGTTAGAACCTGTTGAATTGCTCTTTCGATCGCCGTTCTCACCTGTTGCGCTTTCATGCCGCCTTTATTTTGTTCAGGACAATGCAACGACTCTAGCCGCATCTGTCCACTCGCCTTAAACAAAATCAGCGCACCACCATCGGAGTCGGTGACACGACTGGCGATCAGGGGAATTAATTCTAAAAATTGGTTAAGATTACTAAAGCTGCGAAGAGCGTAACCCAAAAAGCTAAGCAGCTCATGGATTTTATTTTGATCTTGACTCATGCGTCTGAGCAGATCTTTGAGATCTTTCATCACCATTACAGAGGCTTTGTCTGGATCTGGCTGTGGTGAGAGCGATCTATTTCTAGGTGGCAATGATAGGGACATACCAACGCTGCGACTCTAGGTGGTTTGGACGAAAGCTAATTTAGTCACATAGTTTAGCCTTAGTTGGACAAAAATGCACAAACAAAAATGGGCGTTGCACATCGAAAAGATGAATTAAGAAAAATTGGGAACTGATTTGCGCTTGGGATAATGAATTAACAGTCGAATATTAACTCACTGCTCCTTCAGATGTACAACGCCAGCTCGATCGCTTTTATCGAAAGGATAGTCAGATGCAGCACTTTGGGGCGCATCTGACTATCCTTAATTGCGGGTGATAACTGCCTCAACATTAGCAGTCTGAGTTTTTATATTTGTCACTGCATCAACTTTGCTATCTACAGAGGCGATCGCCCACCGCAATGGTTCGCCATGCTTGGCTAGTTCTTGCTCAACTGTTTTAGCGATCGCCTCTTGATTCTCATTAATCTCAACTTCCGCAGTAATAAAATGTGTAGTCATGATGTTTGATTTACTAATTTAATTAATAGAATTGCATAGTACATTTCGGTAAAACCAAACCCAGACTTTTTATAAAAGCCCCGCGAAGCGGGGCTTTTATAAAAAATCTGGGTTTGGTAGTGATTTGCTGTAATACATATTCCCTTCCCAGTATTAAAATCTAAGAATTAGCGTTGCGGGG
>JAJAZG010000043.1 GCA_026785865.1 Pseudanabaena sp. CAN_BIN31 | reverse complement strand
TTCTGAAAACTTATCGAGAGTAGTTTTTAGCCCCTGTAAGATTTCTATGGCTGAATACGGCGCTAGTTGAATGACAGTTTTGCGTAGTGGAGAAATATCGCCATCAGATCCGCCAAATTCGTCACCCGATGGATTGGTTGCCTCAAATAGTCCGTCACTAAAAAAGACGACAACATCGCCTTCGTTAAGCGATCGCTTGATGGCTTTATAAACTGCACTATCAATTCGCCCCAATGCGATCGCGGGGTTAACGACTTCTTCGCAAGTATTAGTTTCAGCCCGATAAATTAATGGACCAGGAATGCCAGCATTACCCAAATGCAGTTCATAGTTAACGAGGTCAAGCGCTCCATAGGCAAGGGCGACTGCATCATCAGTGCCACTTTTGCAGAGTAATTGATTTAAAGAATTCAGCATGGAGGTGGGATTTTGCAACCTACCTTGCTGCCCATATGCATCGAGTTGTCCTTTAAATAAAGCTGCATGGATCGCACCTGCCACGGATTTGCCCGAAGAATCAGCGATCGCTACGGCTAAGGTTCCTGACTGTTCTAGAAACTGATAATAGTCGCCACCAAGATCTACGGCTGTCCAAACTTCCGCAGCAATATCTAGCCCAGGGTAAACGGGTAAGCTTTGTGGCAATAAGCTTCTTTGTAATAGTCTGCCACTTGATAGGTCACTGGAAGTTTCATTTAACTGCATATGTTGATAGGCAGAGCGATCCTGAGAACAAGTATTGTTAGCACCGATATCAATTATTTATATCGGTATTTATAGCGGTCAAACCATTCATTTAAAGATGGCTTTTCTAGATTTTTACGCTATGCACAAACAGAATCATACTCTCTAAGATAGGGTAAGTTAATACAGATCTGGCAATTGTCAGTAAAGTTAAGACATAAAGCCCAACAATCATTCGCATTCAAGGGTCTCACGAGTCAATTTCCCAGTCACAGGATTCTGCCCCTTTGCAGACTGGCAAAGCTTTCTCCGAACTGGTGGGCGTAAATCTACGTCGGTGAAGTCTGCACCATCAATGATCACATTATTAAAAGAAGTACCGTAAGCGAATGAACCTTGGATTACAGCATTGGTTAAGTTTGCCTTGTCCAGACGCGCGTTATCAAGGGTGCTATAGCTAAGATTTGCACCTGTTAGATTGGATTCTTTCATATTGGCGGCAAAAAAACTGACTCCTTGCGCGTCAGCATTAACGAATGAGGTATTTCGTAGATCAGATTCATTAAACTGATAACCTTGAAGCGATCGCCCCGAAAAGTCAGACCCTTGCAGAAATGCTTTTACATAAACATCTGCGAAAGCAGGCTCAGCGAATGTCAGGATGAGCGCTAAGCACAGCAGGATGTTTATCGCTTTGAAGATAAAATTGCGTAACGTGAAATTTATAATTTTCATAATCTTGATAATAGCTGGACTTTACAGCGCTTTACGCTCAAACTAGAACCGATAAAATTTTTAAAAGGGTTACGAAGCAACCCTTTTAAAAATTTTACTGTGGTTCGCTTGATCGGAAATTGCTGGATGACTAAGTTTATGACAAAAGAAGTAGGCGATCTCGGGGAGATATTGGTGGCACAACTCTTGCAGGCTAATGGCTGGAAAATTTTAGAAACTCAGTGGCGCTGTCGGTGGGGAGAGTTGGATTTGATTGCTTGCGATCGCCAATCGTTATTATTTATCGAAGTAAAAACAAGAGGCGATCGCAATTGGGATGCTGACGGTAGCTTGGCGATCACGTCCAAAAAACAAGCCAAACTGGTTAAAACCGCATCTATTTTTTTGAGTCACTATCCCCACTTAGCGACACTTGCTTGTCGATTTGATGTTGCTCTAGTCAGGCGAACAGGATCAAGTTTTTGCTTGCAAAATTATATCGAGCAAGCTTTTGTCGCATAGTTTAACCACTTTAAGGTTTGCAGCACCTACGGTGCTGCAAACCTTAAAACCCAGCTAAATTTCGTGCGAGCTTGGTTGATTTGTCTCAACAGGTGATAGGCATTGCTCTCTCAGTCCTAAAGCATCTATGTACTTGGGAATAGCTTGATCAATTGTGTAGTGAAGCTCTAAAGATTTACGAGCATTCTTACCGAGCTTTTCTTGAATATGGGGATTCGATTCAAGCCAGCAAATATAGTCGGCAAGTCCTTGAGCATCACCATTCTCAAAATAAGCGCCACAATCTCCTTCATCGACGATTTCTCGCAAATAGCTATGCTCAGGGCAGATAACTGCCACAGGTCTCCCCGCCGCTAAGATGCCATACATTTTTGATGGAGCGATCGTATCGCCAACATTCGGCAAAATACTCACTAACGAGAGATCGCACGCTGTTAATGAGTATGGTAAGGTCTCGCGATCTTGATAAGGCAATTGCAGGACATTTGTTAACGCTCCTGATGCGATCGCTTCTTTAATAATTTGTGAACCCGCCCCATTACCAATCAATACAAATTTGATATCAGCACGACTGCTCAACAATTGAGCGCATTTGAGGATGGTCTCTGCATCATGGCAACGCCCCAAATTACCTGAATAAAGCACAACAAAGCAATCAGTTAATCCATATTGTTTGGCAAACCAATTTTCGGATTTAGCGATCGGGCTAATAAATTTAGGATCAGCCCAACTATGAATAACGTGGATCTTGTCCGCAAGATGTTTATGCTTCTGAATCATTAACTGCTTCATTGGCTCACTCAGAACAATCAATGATTCGGCTCTATCCCAAACCTTATGATTTACAAACTCCCAAAATTTGACGATCCAATGATCGGCGGCGACTACATTTAGGCGCACGGCAACTTCAGGATAAATGTCATAAATAATGCAGCTATAGGTGTGATCAAAAATTTTGTTGTAAAACCAGCCAATTAGTCCCAAAAATGGTGGCGCAGAAGTCAAAATTAAATGTGAGCCGCGCATATCTTCATGTCGAAATTTAATTAGACATCGAACTAGGAATAAAACACTAATAACAACCTTGTTGCGAATTCGTTTAGGCATGAGGTGAATAGAGCCAGTGCGCCGCACAAAAACCCCGTTGTCATATTCTTTATGTTTGACATCTGTTTTTCTAAAAGCATATCCTGGCATCCCAGTAAACACACTCACATCACATCCTTCTTTAGCCAATGCACCAGCTAAGTCATATACAAATTGTCCAGTTGCGGCATAGTCTGGTGTATAAAATTGAGTAATAATGCTAATGCTAGTTTTCAAGCATTTTTTTTTCGCCATTACTTTGCTCATCAGATCACGTAATTTTTATCATATTTAGATTAACTGACTTAAAATCCCCAAAAAAAGAACAGTCAAAAAGCGTCCTTTTTATTTTTTGGCTATTTTTAGGGATTTATAGATGGCTTTCGTTTTGTAACATGCGTTTATAAGCAAGCCAACCTGAGGCGATCGCCACCACGAAAAAGCCAATCAAAAATCTTAGATGCAGTACCATATCAGGGCTAGTGAGAGTTTTGCTATCAGTTGAGAGGGCAGTAAATGCTTCGCTCATATGGTAGACAGGATTAAATTGGGTGATCAAAAGTAAATCTTTTGATAAAAAGGTGGTGGGAAAAAATGCCCCACCTAAAATCAATAACGGTACGCCCACCCCTGCAACTAGAGAGTTGACATCTTCTACTTTACGCGCAAATTTTGTCGCTAGTACAAATCCCATCCCCACATAGGAGCCAATACTTGCCAAAATCACGAAAATACCTAAAGCGATCGAGCCACTAAAATGGACTTTCCAAAATGCAGCAACTGTATAAATGATTAGGGTTTGTCCGATCCCGATCGCCGCATAGGCAAAGAAAATACCGAGAAAGTAGGAAATGCCGTTGATCGGCGAAATTAGTAAACGTTTGATCGTCAAACTTTCGCGCTCCGAAACAATTGTTGACATCGTACCACCAAGACAACTAAAAAATAGTGCTGAGCCGATTAATGTCGTGGGAGCCGCAAGTTTAAAAGATTCGATAGTTGTGATTTTTGAGCCTTCCGCCAAGACTAAGCCATTGAGCAACAGCATGGAAATGGGGAAGATTGCCCACAGTAGCAAGGTGCGGTATGTACGAAATAGTTCTAATAAAATACGTCTCGCGATCGCGATCGCTTCATACCCATAGTTCATGTGAAATTTTTAGTAATTGAGTGGCTTTTATGGTAATTATAAGTAGATGCGACACGCTTCTCTCACCTAACTATCCGTCAGAGATAAAATCACAACTGTGTTAAACGGCAAATCGACCTTCAGCAAATATCTCAAACGGATTGCAATTATTGCCGTTGCGATTTATCTTGCCTTTCGGTTGCGACAAACGGTGCAATTATTGCTGACCAGTTTATTTTTAGCGGGTGCGATTACACCAGTAGTTGAGCAGATCGCTAGTTTTCGATTTAAGGTCAATCGCTGGCAAATTGGCTTAAATCGAGTATGGGCTGTGGTAGCACTCTACTTATTCCTATTAATAGTTATAGTCTTAGCGATCGCCCCAGCACCGCAGATCATGTTAGAACTGGGGCAATTTTTTATTAAATTACCCAACCTTTTAGAGCAAATTAAAATCCCGAAAGATGGGGTATTAAATTTTAGCCCAGACCAACTCAGTCGTATTTTGCAAACACAGCCATTGATCGATCAAGCTCAAAATTTTGGTAAAGACATCGTTAGCCAGACTTTTGTATTTACTTTGCAAGTTGTGAATGCGATCGGGGTTGGTATTTTAAGTATGTTGATTGCCGCTTATATGGTGATCCATTCCGATAGTCTGGTGCGAAGGTGTTTACGTCCTTTTTCTAAGGAGATTCGCGAACAGGTAGAAATTTTAATCCCACCGATTACCCGATGTTTAGGAGCCTATGTAGTGGGTCGGGTTAGTACTTCGGGGTTGCTGGGTTTTGGTACTTATTTGACCCTCTCTATTTTTGGAATTCCCTACTCAGGCGCATTGGGGCTATTAGTAGCGATATCCAATCTCGTTCCCTATATTGGTGGGCTGGTTGCCCTCGCCGCAATTTTTATTGCCGCATGGGGCGTTGATTTTAATCGAGGGGCGATCGCCCTATTAATTTGCTTTTTTCTGCAACAAATCGAAGCTTTTATCCTTCAACCTTGGTTAGTAGCGCCCTATTTAAGTCTTGATGCCTTCGAGCTTTTACTTTCAATTATTGTTGGAGCAGAGCTTTTTGGTGTAGTTGGCGCAATCATTGCCCCGCCGATCGCAGGTACTAGTCGAATCCTGTTTAATCACTTTGTCGCTAGTCCCAATAACGAAGATATCGATCCTGAAAAGTAAAAGGGCGCTTTGCGCCCTTTTACTTTTTTAATAAACCTGAATCCATTCATGGATTTCATAATCTGTCCAAATACCATTTTGCCAATAAGGATCGGACTCAACCAACTGTATCGCTGCCGCTAAATCAGTCGCGACATATACCGCAAATACTTTAGTTACATCTTGAGTTGGTCCAATTGTTAATAATGTCCCAACATCATGCAAAGCCTGAAGATTATCAAGATGGGCTTGGCGAAAAGGTACGCGCTTTTCTAGCACGTTTTCGCAATAGCTGCCCCACATCACAAATTTTTTTAGTTCAGCACTCAAATTTTTAGTAATCCCATTTCAAAATAATAAAGGCGTGCTTTGCACGCCTTTATTATTTTTTAGCATATAAGACCCAAAAAGCAGGGAAGCTCGCTTCCCTGCTTTTTGGACTTCAAACATTATATAGAGATGATATTTTAATTAAAAAACAAGCGATCTGCGATTAGAGCAGCCGTAGTAGCAAAAACAGTTACGCCAACTGCCACAAAAATACTTTGACCTTGGCTGACACTAAAGCAAGCAACTGCACCCGCACCCAAACCTGCTGTAACTGCGGCAACTAGAGGATCTTTGGTTGAATTTTTATACATTTTATTAAAATATTGGATATTAGGAAAACTTATTAATACTCCCTAGCCTACAGCAGCAAACAAATCTCATAGATAGTTCTCAATAATTCTTCTTGATATCCAGTATTTTTGTAATATTTGGTTACAAAAATATTGATGATGCACAAAATGGAGCCTCTTGTGACATATATATGCTGTCTGTCTATAGCCAGATATAGCGATCGCTAATCTTGCATATCAAAAGTTGTCACCAAATATCTGATAGATTTATATATGTTTACAAAGTCAATTTAATAAAAAAATTTTATGAGCTTACTGATCTTTGGTGCGACAGGTACATTAGGTCGTCAAATCACCCGTCACGCACTAGATCGGGGGCTGAAAGTTAAATGTTTTGTTCGTTATCCTAAAAAAGCAAACTTCCTCAGAGAATGGGGCGCAGATTTGGTGGCAGGCAATCTTAATAATCGTGAAAGTATAGACGATGCGCTAGAAGGGGTCACTGAAGTTATTGACGCAGCCACAACTCGCGCAACTGGTTCACAAAGGATTAGCGATGTTGACTGGCTTGGTAAAGTTTCGCTGATCCAAGCAGCCGAACGCGCAAATGTTCAACGCTTTGTTTTTTTCTCGATCCTCAATGCCGAGAAATATCCCAATGTCCCACTGATGGACATCAAACATTGCACCGAAAAATTTCTTGCTTCCACCGATCTTAATTACACCATCCTCAAACCCTGCGGATTTTTCCAAAATTTGATCGGTGAATATGCGATCCCCATCCTCGAAAATCAAACGATTTGGATTGGCGGCGAATCATCACCGATCGCTTACATGAACACTCAAGACATTGCCAAGTTTGCCGTTCGCGCCTTGACAGTTAAAGAAACCGAGCGCCAATCCTTTGCGATCGCGGGCCCCAAAGCATGGCAACCCAGCGAAATCATTAAACTCTGCGAGAGAATGTCAGGACGCACCCGCAGAACTGCGAATATGCCCCTCGGTTTATTACGCTCTGCACGTAACATCGCTCTTGGTTTTGAATTTGGTTGGAGCTTTGCTGAGCGGATGACCTACGCCGAAGTTCTGGCTAGCGGCATCCCGATCAATGCCGACATGAAGGAAGTATATAAAATTTTCGATCTCCAAGAAGAAGACATGACTACGCTGGAGTCCTATATGCAGGATTATTTCAGCCGTATTCTCAAAAAGCTGAAGGAGCTAGATTACAAAGAACCAAAAATTAAAGCTCCTTTTTAGTTCTAGGT
>JAJAZG010000042.1 GCA_026785865.1 Pseudanabaena sp. CAN_BIN31 | reverse complement strand
CCCAAAGTTCTTCGATTTTAGGACGCAAGAAAATTATATTGGGATTGGCTTGTTTGAGTTGCTGGGCAATATTTCCCATTTCGGCGATCGGTAAGCGAATTAGTAGTTGATGATAGACAACTCGCCATTTTTCTAATAGGGGGATTTGCTCATCGGTGAGTTCCCAATCGTGATTGGCAAAAATATTGCTTACATCTTCGCGCCAATTAGTTTGGAACGATTGACGGAGCTTGACAAAAAATTGGTTATAACCGATCGCTTGCACAACCGAAAGTAATTCTAGGGTTGAGCCAATTAACTCTTCAGTTTCGGGTTCAGATAGAGCGCCAAATCCCAAACGCTTCAACATGATTTCGCAATAGGCCCTGCGATAGAAGTCTTTAAACTTCTCCAATGACGATCGCATCTCATCTTTGTCCATGACTAAACTCAGAGGATCTTGCAGTTTTTCGAGATTCCAATAACAAGCGGCGGGTTGATTAGCGTAGCTGTAGCGTCCTGCATGATCAAAATAAGCAGCCGTAAAACGCGGATCGTAAGTGGGAATAAAGGCAAAGGGCCCGTAATCAAAACTTTCGCCTGTAATCGACATGTTATCAGTATTCAGAACTGCATGACAAAAACCTGCTGCCATCCATTGAGCGCAAAGTGTGGCAACTCGTTCCACTAGTTCTAAATAGAATTTGCTATCTTGGTTTTCTTTCCCCCATAAATGTGGATAGTAAATTTGGAGAACATGATCTAGCAGTTTGCGGATGAGATCGGCACGTCGAATCCATTGCAAACGCTCGAATGTACCGAAGCGAATATGCGATCGCGAAAAGCGCACCATTACCGCCGATCTCGTTGGCGAAGGTTCATCACCACGCCATAGATCTTCGCCTGTTTCGACGAGGCTGAGACAACGGGAAGTTTTTACGCCCATGCGGTGCAGGGCTTCCGAGGCAATAAGTTCGCGCACACCGCCTTTGAGTGTGAGCTTGCCATCGGCAGTACGGGAGTATGGAGTTCGCCCCGATCCTTTTGTGCCGAAGTCATAGAGTTCGCCATCAGTGCCGCGCACTTGTCCATAGACAAAACCGCGTCCATCGCCGAGTTGCGGATTATATTCCCCAAATTGATAACCGTGATAGCGCAATGCTAAAAATGGACGCACGCTGCGAAAATGTCCGAAGGCTTCGATAAAGTCATCATCATTGACTTGAGTAGGCTCTAGCCCGATCGCTGGCAAAATCTGATCATTACGCCAACGCAATTTGTGAAGCGGATATTCGGCGGCAGTAACGATGTCGTGATAGTCGGTTAGAGATTCGATCGCGCTTTCGTAGTTGAGATTAAGAAAAGGGTTGCTAGGGTGACTCATATTAAAGAAATAATCAGCGAAATATTAACGGCTGATTTCATGATACTTTGCACACGAAGAGCAGGAGCAAAACCGCCAATTCAAGTTTGAAGTGCAACACTTTCAGAATGGTTACCAGTAATTATAAGGATTTCTTCCATAGAACGCCCTAATTGCGTTGCCCTAACTCGCAATTTTGCTTTGAGTGCATCGCTGAATGTAAGTAGATAGGTAACTACACCTAAAAAGCTGTGGCGCACGCGCAGGGTGCGCTACAGCTTTTTGAGGTTTAAGGTTTTTTACGCCTTACCAGAAGGCTTAGGCGCTTGAGCCAGATACTTTTGCAACTGCTCCATTGCCAAAATTAACTGCGGCGTAGGATCGATCGCCACTAAACCATCTCGCATTTTTTGCCAGATCTCGAAATGCAAATGAGGGCCAGTTGCCATGCCCGTGCTACCGACTAAACCGATCACAGTTCCTTGTTTGACTTCTTGCCCATTTTTGACCAGAACCTCAGACAAATGAGCATAGCGAGTCTCGTGGGTGTCACCATGGGAAATCACCACGATTAAGCCATAGCCACCAAGCCAACCTGCAATTTCTACACGACCGCTAAAGGCGGCGACAACGGGTGTACCTTCTGGGGCGGCTAAGTCCGTGCCTTGATGGAAGCGGACTTGCCCTGTGACGGGATGCACGCGGGTTCCAAATAGCGAACTAATTATCGAGGGTGCGATCAATGGGAATAGCATTTGCTTATCGCCATTGCTTGGCAAACTCATCGCTGCAATTTCTAGGGGAGTGAGTCGGCGCACTTGGACGGCAGTTTCGCCTGATGCGGCGGCGTAGAGAACATTTTCTTTTTCGTAGTAGTTTTGCGAGCTATAGTTTTGCGAGCTATCTTGTTTAGGGGCGATCGCCACTTGAGGATTACAGAGATCGGCATCGCGCTCCATGAGGCTGCTAGCTTTGAATTTGCAACCAGTCGAGCGATTTTCGAGGACAATTTCGACGGGCTGCGATCGCCTTAATTCTGCTTTTGGAGATACTTTTGGCGATGAATTAGATGCTGTCTCAATATTAACTTGGACAGATTCGCGATTATTTAGAGGGTTATTAGCTGGAGCAGACTTGAAAGTGCTTTCACTTTTGATCTCGATCGCAGGTGGTGCGATAGGCGCGATCGCTGGTTGCGCTTGAGGTGCTGGTACGGAAGGTTGGAATACTGCAACATCAGGTGAAACAGCAGACTTGCTAGCTGCATATGCTGAGCCAACTAAAAAATAGTTGTTTGTGGAGAGGCAAAGCAGAGTAGCTAAGGTAATTGTGGAAAGTGTGGATTTTTGCATGTTTGTAAGTCTACTGATAGCCGACAGAAAAGTTTTGAGGCTGATAGATCGATTCTTGAGAATTGCCTTCCCATCTTACTACCAGTTCGCCTGTTGGTCTAATGTCGATTATTTGACCTTGAAGTTCCCGTCCATCAATAGTTTTACGCACATTTTTATCGCTAAGCATCTGCAAATATTCCGCTAAAATGCCTGTCAGGCCTTCGCGATCGCTACGAGTTTGTCCTAGCTCAATCCCTGAAAGCACCACTTCGATCAGTTCATCCATGCTTGACAAAGTAGTTGGCAATTCAGCCAAGGCGATCCCACCTTCAGGTACTTCATTTGTCCAGTTAAGCCCAAGTCCCACCACGGCATAACGAATTTTACCCGCTTCGATTCGTGTCTCAGTGAGAATGCCTCCCAATTTGCGGCGATCAATTAATAAATCATTTAGCCATTTCAGTTTTACATTTGCGCCTGTTTCATTGAGTGCTTTAGCAATTCCCCAAGCTGTCCATAATGTAATTTGATGAGCGTCCGCCGCCGCCAAATTTGGTTGCAAAATCACCGACATAAACAATCCGCCCAAGTCCGACTGCCAGCTATTACCGCGTTGACCTCTACCTTTCGTTTGGCGTTTGGAAATAATTACGCTCCCATAGGAGCTACTGTGTACACCCAAGTTGTCAGGGATGTTGTTAGATTCTAATGATCCCCCCCAGCCCCCCTTAAGAAGGGGGGAGAAGATATTCTTCCCCCTTCTTAAGGGGGATTGAGGGGGATCTAAATCGATTAATCGCCATGCTTCGCTGTTGGTCGAGTCGATTTCTTCGTAATAGATAATCTGAAAGTTCAAGTTAATGTCTGACTATTAAAAAGCTTTAGTTTCAAAGTATAAGAGATCGACAAACACTGCGCCAGCTAGTAACAACAACTTTTCGTCAGCCGTCAATTTCGCATCGGTAAAGCGAACTCTAAAATTATCAGCATCCGTAAATAGCTCTTTACTCAACCCTGACCATTTCTTTTCAATTACGGATATTTCCCTTTCTCCTTTTTTGATCGGGAATGTCCAAATTTTCCAAAGTGGCGAGTTCATGGTCATGATTACCCTGCCCCTAGTATCGAGAAATTCAAATTTTTTGTTAAACCATGCAAATCTTTGTTGCAAACTCCCCACCGCGCGATCGCCTGTCCCAAAAACATCAAGGCGCTGAAAGAACCAACGAAAAGGGTGATGGGCGCGAAAAACCTGTTGATTTTCCATATCAGTTCCCACAATATTAAAAACTCGCCAATGTCCTAAAAACTGGCGCATGATCGCATCCAGAAAACCTAATTTTGGTTCAGCACAGTAACCAAATTGTTGTCCATCTTCGGTTTGAATCTGATAACGGTTCCGCGTTTCAAAGCCAAATATTTCGGCAATTTCAAATTTTTGTCTAACGTAAATTGCATTAGCTTGTGAGAGCGTTTGCAGGAAAATACTCATGATAGTTTTCTCAAAATTCGCTTTCTAGCTTACCGCATTAGTAAGAAGAAGCGCCAATTCAAATTTGAATTGGCGAAGGTTTGGTCTCAAAGTATAAAAGATCGACAAACACTGCACCAGCAAGTAACAGCAGCTTTTCGTTAGTTGTCAATCTTATGTCGATAAATCGCACTCTAAAATGATCAGGGTCAGTGAAGAAGTCAGAAAAACCTGACCATTTCTTTTCAGTTTTTTCAATTACAGATACTTCCCTTTCCCCTTTTTTGATTGAGGATTTCCAATACTTCCAATACTTCCGATGCGATAAGGTCAAAGTCATCACCACTCGACCTCTAGTATCGAGAAATTCAAATTTGTTGTTAAACCATGCAAATCTTTGTTGCAAACTCCCCACAGGGCGATCGCCCGCTCCAAAAACATCAAGGCGCTGAAGGAACCAACGAAAAGGATGATAGATGCGAAAAACCCGTTGATTTTTCATGTCAGTTCCGACAATATTAAAAACTCGGTAACGTCCTAAAAACTGGCGCTTGATCGCATCACCAAAATCTAAATTGGGTTCAGCACAATAACCAAACTGCTGTCCATCATCAGTTTGAATTTGATAAGTGCTACGTGTTTTAAAGCCAAATACTTCAGCAATTTCAAATTTCTGCCCATAGCCAAGCATTTCGCCAAGTTCAATTTTTTGCTTAACGTAAACTTCATTAGCTTGCGAAAGCGTTTCTAGGAAAATACTCATGATTGCTCTTATTGAAAATTTCTTTGTAGCTTACCGTATTGCTATCGATACTTTAGATTAAATCACCAAGTAAACTGGATACTTCACCTTGCATATTAGTACGATTATCGTCATAGAGCATGAGGGTATCGAGCTTTTTATGGCGCGATAGTTTTTGGACTTTACGGACATTGCCATTGGTGGCATCAAGGGCTGCTG
>JAJAZG010000041.1 GCA_026785865.1 Pseudanabaena sp. CAN_BIN31 | reverse complement strand
GTACAACCGTGCAGGGGTGGAGCATGTGATGGGTTACTGTACCCATGAGGAATATGTGGAGTTTCTGCGTTCCTGTCCTGAGTTTGAAAATATGATTCAGCGATCGGGAATTATTTTAATCAAGTATTGGTTTTCGGTTAATGATAACGAGCAGGAAGTGCGATTTCAAGATCGGATTAAAGATCCTCGTAAACGTTGGAAGTTCAGTCCGATGGATTTAGAAGCGCGATCGCGTTGGGTGGAATATTCTAAAGCGAAGGATGATATGTTTAACGCGACGGATACAGAGCGATCGCCTTGGTATGTGATTGATGGCGATGATAAGCGACGGGCGAGGCTTAATTGTATTAGCCATTTGTTAGCCAAAATTCCCTACGAGGATGTCCTGCCCAAGCCCTTTGATTTACCTCCCTTACAAAACAAAATGGTTTATGTGCGTCCACCCATGCATTTACAGAAATTTATTCCCGATGTTACTGCCCATTTAGAATTTTAAAAATTCAAAATTAGCGATCGCCATTATGGGCGGATTATCTTTACAAGCTGCTTAACTGTTTTTCAACTAAAATAAGTAACGTTCAAGATAGAAATTCATTTAAGAAAAAATGTCAGCTATTTTTTTTGGGTCAATCGGCGCGATCGCAGAAACTTCTGAACTTCAAAGGCTTGCTTTCAACCAAGCTTTCACGCTTCACAAACTTGACTGGCAATGGTCGAGAGATGAATATATAACTCTCCTTGAGAAGAGCGGTGGACAAAACCGAGTTTTAGACTATGCAAAATCTCTAGGGATATCGGTTGATGCAGAAGCCATTCATCATTCCAAGTCTGAAATTTTTCAGAAACTCCTGCAAGACCATCCATTTGAGGCTCGCTCTGGAGTAGTTGAAGTTATGCAGATGGCAAAGCAAAGCGGCTTCAAGTTGGCATTTGTAACGGCAACCTCAAAACAAAACGTTATGTCAATCCTTGAGGCTCTTAAGAATGACATAAATAGAAGCGATTTTGATTTGGTTGTTAGCGCATCTGACATCGAACATCCAAAGCCAGCCCCTGATGCCTATAATTTTGCATTGAAACAACTCGGTCAAATGCCTCAAAGCTGCGTTGCCGTTGAGGATAACTTCTGCGGTTTAGAGGCAGCTAAGGCTGCTGGCTTAGCCTGTATTGCCTTTCCAGGTGAGAATACGGCTCATCATAATTTTGAAGCCGCAGATCTATGCGTGAATCGCTTGGACTTTAAGCAATTGCAACAATTTATCTCTGGCTAGGCTAAGTATGCGTGCAAAAGAAACCTTAAAAAACGAAAGCTGTAGCGCACATGTAGCCTGCGCTACAGCTTTTTGATTTTTTGATTTTTTGGCTTATAAATTTGTAAGACTCACCACAAACTCGCATTCATTATCATTAGCAATTACGACCTTAATTTCTTAGCCCAAGAAAAGCATCAAGTTCTGTAAAGATCTGTTAAGTTATATATGCGCCAAGATATTAAAAAAAATTATGACCAGCATCCAAGGGACTTATAGGGCAACAGAGAAAGCTTTTCATATTGAAAGTTATGAAAAATTGGATTTCAGCTTGATTTACGTTGATGGCGCTTTTGCGATCGCAAATCCAGAGATTGCCGATAGCTACCAACAACTGGGGCGTTGTTTGATGGTAGTCGATGAAAAGGTTTACGATCTTTACGGTCAGCAGATCCGCGATTATTTCAAACATTATGAAATTAACTTGCAGGTTTTTACGGTTTCTATCAAAGAAACTGACAAAACCTTGAGAACCCTTGAGCGCATTGTTGACGCATTTGCAGATTTTGGCTTGCTTCGTAAAGAGCCAGTTTTAGTTGTAGGTGGTGGGTTGACCACTGACGTTGCTGGCTTTGCCTGCGCGACTTATCGCCGACGCACAAATTATATTCGAGTCCCCACGACGCTGATCGGGCTGATCGATGCGAGTGTTGCCATTAAAGTTGCGGTCAATCACGGTAAATTAAAAAATCGATTGGGAGCATACCATGCATCTCAGAAAGTGATTTTAGACTTCTCTTTTCTAAAAACATTGCCAATCGATCAAGTTCGGAACGGCATGGCTGAATTGATTAAAATCGCTGTAGTCTCAAATCTTGAGATTTTTGAACTTCTAGAAAAATATGGCGAAGAGCTGCTGAAGACTCGCTTTGGCTATTTGAACGGTACATTGGAACTTCAAGAAGTAGCACACAAGGTCACTTACAATGCCATCAATACGATGCTTGGCTTAGAAGTTCCTAACCTGCACGAACTAGATTTAGATCGCGTCATTGCCTACGGTCACACTTGGAGTCCAACCTTGGAATTAACTCCTGAGATTCCGATGTATCACGGTCATAGCGTCAACATTGACATGGCATTTTCGGCGACTATAGCTCAAATACGCGGCTTTATTTCGATCACCGATCGCGATCGCATTTTAGGTCTAATGAGCCGAATTGGTTTGGCGATCGACAGTGTCTATCTCACACCTGAGTTGCTATGGAAAGCGACAGAATCAATCAGCCGAACTAGGGACGGACTCTTACGCGCAGCAGTGCCTAAGCCGATCGGAAGCTGTTACTTCATTAACGACCTAACTAGAGCAGACTTGGAACAAGCCTTAGAAATTCACAGAGAAATTTGTCGCGGTTATCCCAGAGGCGGCGATGGACAAGACATGTATATTCCCTATATCCCTTCTGGTGATGTAGTGAATCATACTGTTTCAGAAGGCGTGCCAGTATGATTCCAAGACCTGTAACACCTCTAAGTATTTTAGCTTCCAAGCTAGATTACCTCCGCAAGCAGATAGAGCCTTTGGCAAGTATTGACTCTGATCTCAAGTCCGAACTGAACCAAGCTTACGAATTGGCAAGCAAGCTAGATCCATATATTAGTCGATGTACTTCACCTGAGTCTGCTGCTTTAGCGGCTCTAGAAGTTAGGACTCAAGCTGAAAATTGGAATCAGCACTCTTCCGATGGAGAAACGCAATTGCAACTGGAACAAGAAATGCTTTCGGGGCATGTTGAGGGGCAACTGCTAAAGTTTCTTGTAAGTGCGACCAAATCGAAGCGCGTACTGGAAATTGGCATGTTTACTGGATATTCTGCCCTTGCGATGGCTGAAGCTCTGCCTGACGATGGAGTACTTGTCGCCTGTGAAATTGATGGATTTGCTGCCAAATTTGCAGGAGAATCTTTTAAAGAATCTCCCCACGGTTCTAAGATTTCAGTCCGAGTCGGGGCAGCACTAACGACTTTGAAGCAATTGGTTGATAAAAATGAATCATTCGATTTTATTTTTATTGATGCAGATAAAGCTGGATATATAGATTACTTAAATCTCGCGATCGATTCCTGCTTGCTGGCTTTAGACGGTTTGGTCTGCGTGGATAATACGCTTATGCAGGGTCAACCCTACATGCATGGTGTCGCAACTGCTAATGGTGAGGCGATCGCTGCTTTCAATCAAGCAGTTGTTGACGATCCTAGAGTAGAACAGGTGCTGATTCCGTTGAGGGATGGTTTAACTTTAATCCGACGGGTTTAAAGAAGTTCCCCAACCACGTAAGTAGGTAATTTAAAAGGCTGTAGCACACGCACGGCGTGCGCTACAGCCTTTTAAGATTTTTTGCTTACTTATTTAAAATACTTCCAGTGAGTTCTATTTATGGATTTTGGCAATGTTACTTGAACATAAAAATATCAATCGAGCAATGACTGTCGTAAAAACTTTGGCAGTACTAGTTTTGCTTCAATTGGCATTTCCATTTAACCTAACCTTAACTTCAGTTGCATTACTGAGGGCGCTTCTAGTCAAGACATTTCAGCCTAAGAAGCCTGTTACTAGCTTTAAAACCATTTTAATTAGTGGCGGCAAAATGACCAAGGCTTTACAACTCGCGCGATCGTTTCATCGAGCGGGGCATCGAGTCATCTTAATAGAATCTAAAAAATATTGGCTGACTGGACATCGATTCTCTTGGGACATCGCCCGCTTTTACACGGTTCCCAATCCCGATTCTAGAGGTTATGCCGAGGCACTCTTAGATATTGTTAAAAGAGAAAACGTCGATGTTTATGTTCCAGTTTGCAGTCCAGTAGCGAGCTATTATGATGCCTTAGCCAAACAAGTGCTTTCACCGCATTGCGAAGTCATTCATGTCGATGCAGACATGGCTATGCAATTGGATGACAAGTATGAATTTTGGAAGATTGCAACTTCGTTAAGACTCTCAGTACCTGACTCTTACTATATTACCGATCCGCAAAAAGTATTGGATTTTGATTTTTCTAGGCGATCGCACAAATACATTCTCAAGAGCATTGCCTACGACTCAGTGAGGAGACTCGATCTAACCCTACTTCCCTGTGACGACCCATCCGCAACTCGATCATTTATCAAAGATTTACCGATTTCCGAAAAGAACCCGTGGATAATGCAGGCTTTTGTTTCAGGACAGGAGTATTGCACGCACAGTACGGTTCGCGATGGCGAGCTTAGGATGCATTGTTGCTGCAAGTCTTCGGGATTTCAGGTTAATTATGAAATGGTGCATCATCCAGAAATTGAAGCTTGGGTGAAACAATTTGTCGGCAGTTTAGGGTTGACTGGTCAAGTTTCCTTTGATTTTATGCAAGCATTAGATGGAACCATTTATGCGATCGAGTGCAATCCAAGGACTCATTCAGCGATTACGATGTTTTACAATCATCCTCATGTATCCAAAGCATATTTAGATCGCCAACCTCTTTCCGCTCCTATTCAGCCGCTTAAATCGAGTCGTCCTACTTATTGGCTTTACCATGAATTATGGCGATTTATCACCAATTTAAACTCATGGAATAAGACTTTGCAGCGAGTTAAAATTATTCTCAACGGAAAAGATGCGATCTTTGATTGGGAAGATCCACTTCCATTTTTGATGGTTCATCACCTACAGATTCCTTTATTGTTGTTAGAGAATTTAATACGGCTTAAAGGTTGGATTAGAATTGATTTCAATATTGGCAAACTTGTCGAATCGGCAGGAGACTAGCAATAATGATACGTGTTTTGCACTTAGTTGGTTCCGCTTTTAATGATTTTTACTGCGATTTGTCTCGCTTTTACGCCCAAGATTGTTTGGACGCAACGGCTGACGCAACCCAATATGAATTCCACATCGCCTATGTTACACCCGATCGCCTTTGGCGATTTCCTAAGTCTCTAGATCGAGATGCGATCGCTGCTGCCGAGATCTTAACTATTTCTGAAGCAGTTCAAGTTTTGATAGAACTCAAAATTGATGTCATGTTACCGCAAATGTTTTGCATTGCAGGCATGACATCCTATAGAGCCTTGTTTGATTTACTTAGCATTCCATATGTCGGAAATACACCAGATCTTATGGCATTAGCAGCAAACAAGGCGAGAACAAAGGCTATCGTTAGCGCCGCAGGAGTCAATGTGCCAGAAGGAGAAATTTTACGAATTGGGAATTTCCCAAAGATTGCTACTCCTGCGGTAGTTAAGCCAATAAACGCCGACAACTCCCAAGGTTTAGGACTGGTGAAGAATCCTTCTGAATATGATAAGGCTCTAAAAACTGCGTTTTCCTTCTCAGATGAGATACTGGTGGAGAGATATATCGAACTTGGTAGAGAAGTAAGATGTGGAATTGTGGTTGAAAAAGGTGAACTTATTTGTTTGCCTTTAGAGGAGTATGCTTTAAATAAAAATCAACCTTCTATTCGGAGATATGAGGATAAGCTTAAGCTTGATAGCGATGGCGAACTGGAAGCTGTAGCAAAAGGTAATGAGAAATCATGGATTGTCGATCCTAGCGATCCAATTACTGCAAGAGTTTGGGAAGCGGCGCGAACCTGTCATATCGCTTTGGGCTGTCGTCACTATAGTCTCTTTGATTTTCGGATTGATACGAGCGATCGCCCTTGGTTTTTAGAGGCAGGGCTATATTGCTCTTTTGCCAAAAAAAGCGTGATTTCTGAAATGGCGAGAGCTTCAGGAATTCCGCTAGAAAAACTATTCCAGAATGCGATCAACAATGCTCTTAGCATTTAAATTGGCGGCATCCTAGTTCAGCGCTAAATTTAAATACTCATAACGTGATTTCGACATTTCAGCCAGTGCTATTTCATTCTAATCAAACCCCTTCTCTGTAGAGCTTATGAGACTCTTCTTCAGCCTGCTTGTCAAGGTTAGAAGTCAAGCGGACGAGGGAAAATCTAGATTTTGGGTTGATTTCCTTGATTCTAAGCTTTGTCCCAGAATCACCAGAAGTCATACATAAAGAAGCTTTCAAGAGAATGAAACAGCCCTAGGTTTATGATACTGACAAAAAAACGGACACAAACACTCTTATGTAACATTCAAGTATTTTGCGGAGATGGAAAAACATTTTTCTGAAATGGCAAAATGTCTAAGCAGCAAAACGCATTATGTAATGGTAGTTGGTGATAGTAATGTGAGTGATGTTTTCTTTAACACAGCAGATTTTTTCGTAGATATAGCAGAAAGAAATGGTTTTAGGATTACAAATAAATGGGGTTACAAAATCAAGAATTATTATATGCTATTGTGTCTTTCTCTGATGATAGAGTTGAAGCGCACAAACAGTAGTCTTCAAGTACCAAATGCCATTACCTCAAATCGTTATTGATACCAATGTCATTGTTGCTGGGTTGAGATCTAGGCGTGGCAGTGCATTTCAATTGATTACCCTCATTGATACAGGGCAGTTTGATATACACTTGTCAGTACCGCTTGTACTGGAATATACAGAGGTTTTGTTGCGTGAATTGTCAAATCTTTATTTGAGTCGGGAAGAAGTAGATAACCTAATTGATTTCTACTGTGCAGTGGGGGTGCAGCATGAAATTTTTTTTCTATGGCGACCATTTCTACGTGACCCTAAAGACGATATGGTACTAGAGCTTGCAGTCAAAGCAGGATGTCAGAGTATAATCACATACAATACCCGTGACTTTGCGGGCGTTCAGCAGTTTGGGTTAAATCTGCTTGAGCCTTCGGAGTTTTTACGCTTGATAGGAAAATTGCCATGAGTATTGTTCAAGTTCAAATTCCTGATTCATTACACAAAAGTCTGTATGACCTCGCAGGTCGTGACGGAATTTCTATCGATCAATTTATATCTACTGCGATCGCAGAAAAACTCTCAGCTTTGATGACAGAAAATTATCTCAAAGAGAAGGCAAAAAGAGGTAGCAGGTTAAAATATGAAGCAATTTTGGCAAAAGTTCCTGATGTTGAACCAGAGCCATATGAGAGGATACCGACCGTTTAGGTTATCTGTTTTCAGCAGAGATTAAGCAAGCAAAAATAGTTGACTTCGGAAAGGTTATTGGCGATCTCCCCTTAGAAACAAATCAAATCATTCGAGAATATTTGTGGTTGAGTGAGATCGCGAATCGCCTAATCACAAACTTGAGAAGATGATTGTTGAGGCGATCTCAATGACTATCCACAAAAATCTGCGGTAAGAGACAGTCAGAAAATAATCGATCCTTTATTTACCTTAGAAATCACTGGGATCGCCCACTCCTATAGCAGCGATTTTCTTAAGTAATGGGATCATTTACTTTTTGGTAAACTCTAACATGCCATTACAACTAGCAAGCTGAACCGCAGCAGCTACGCTACGCGGTTAACATTTCTTTCGTTTTGTCGGTTCCAACGAAAAGTTCTTTTGCATCACTTTCGTGATTTTATCACATGATGTCAAGCCCTATTTAAGTGCTGTCAATAGAACTACAAATTAACCGCAATTGCGGGACAATACATAGTTGGGTAGACTGATTTAAGAATGGGATTAAAAAGATGAGTCACGAAGCGGTTCTTAATTCGTATAAACAACAACAGCAAATGTATGAGGATTTTGGAAATGTGCTGATTGCGCTTTTGGCTGAACTATTGCAGAAATCTGGCTTGCATATTCACATAGTTACTGGACGGCTCAAAGCCCCCTCCAGCTTGAAAGCAAAACTCTTGGCAAAAGAGAAATACACTTCTCTGCATCAAATTACTGATTTAATTGGTATCCGCATCATCACGTATTTTGAGAACGAACTCGATTACATCTGTCAACTGATCGAGAAATATTTTGCCATTGATCGAGAGAATTCAGTTGACAAAACGAAAATGGATGCGAATCGTTTCGGGTACAAATCAATACACTATATTGTTGCTGGAACCCTCGACAGTGACACCAAATTGGATGATAGGAGATTCGAAGGTATTAAAGCTGAAGTCCAGATAAGAACTTTACTGCAACACGCCTGGGCAGAAATTGAGCATGATCTGGGCTATAAGGCGCGCGAGGAAGTGCCTGACGGTGTTAAGCGCCAATTCTTTCGGATTGCAGCCCTTCTTGAAATTGCCGATTCCGAGTTTGCTAGGCTGCGAACCGATTTAGTTGAGTCAAGAAGAGAGTTGCTTCCGCCACACGTCTCAAATTTGCCAGATAGCACAGGTTTAGATATCGCGTCACTAACGCATTTTCTCATGGCATCAGATATTGCCATTCAATTGGACAAACAAATCGCAGATGTAACAGGAGGACTTCTCCACTACAATCCTGAATCAATTGAAGGAAACTGGCAGCAATTGGATAATTTGGGGATTTCTACGACGGCTCAACTTGAAGAATCTTTGAGGCAACGCGGCAGGGAGATAATTACATTTTACAAAAACAAGAATGAAAAGTGGCTCCGACACCTAAAGGCATTTCCTGAAAAACATGGTAACAACTCCTGCCCTAGAGGTATTTGTATTACCTATTTGAGTCTCCTATCACAATAGGGCATCTCTAAAAATCGATTTTTTCGCAATAAGACAAGGCTGAAATACTTATTCTCTCGTTGCTATTCTCAATAATTTTGAATTAATAGAGATGCCCAATAAACGGGAGCATCCCATTTTTGCGAGGGGCTAAATGACCAGTGATTTATTAAGATAGGCAATGCGATAAGATAGGACTTGAGGGACATTTTCTTTTTTCCACATAGTTTAAAATTTGGTGCTAGCTAGGAAGAGGAGGGAAGAAGATCGTGAAAAACGCCAACAGTACAGAGATTGAGCACCTCCATCCAAGGAATGTCATTGACGATAGCGCCAAAGAACTGAGCGAGAGACTGACC
>JAJAZG010000040.1 GCA_026785865.1 Pseudanabaena sp. CAN_BIN31 | reverse complement strand
TTCAAGGTGGTAAAGACTTATGGGTCCGCGATATTCTGAATATTGGTGTTGACCCTGTTTATTTATTGGAAGTTCTCAAACAGAAATTTGTAGATGCAGGTGGAACCTTATGGGAACAGTCTGGATTTAAACAGGCGATCGCCTATGCTGATGGCATATCTGTGGAAGTTGTTCGCGAAACAAATCAAGGGAATGAAAGAATTACAGGGCGATTATTACTAGATGTGATGGGGCATTTCTCGCCGATTGCCAAACAAGCACGATCGCAAGTACAGGGAAATATTAAACCCGATGGAGTCTGCATGGTCGTGGGCAGTTGTGCCAAGGGCATACCAGAAAAGTCTTATGGCGACTTGATTTATAGCTTTACGCCGATTCAAAATCAATGTCAATATTTTTGGGAAGCTTTCCCTGCTAGAGATGGCAGAACCACCTATATGTTTACCTACATCGATGCCGATCCACAACGTCCCAGCTTTGCTCAATTGATGGAAGACTATTTGTTTTGGTTGCCAAAATATCAAGAGATAGAACTCGCTCAACTTGAATTTAAACGAGTTCTCTTTGGCTTCTTTCCTTCCTACAAACAAAATCCCTTGCAAACGCCTTGGAGTCGGATTTTGCAGGTGGGTGACAGCTCTGGAATGCAGTCGCCTCTGAGTTTTGGAGGGTTTGGGGCGATGGTGCGACATTTGCCGCGTTTGACTCATGGGATTGATGCGGCTTTGCGGAGAGATTTATTAACCAAAGAAAATCTGCGATCGCTACAGCCCTACCAGCCAAATTTATCGGTAACTTGGCTATTTCAAAAATCGATGAGTGTCGCAATTAATCAGCAAATTGACAGCGATCGCATTAACTATTTGCTAAATGTCACTTTTGCGGCGATGGAGAAGCTAGGCGATCAAGTTCTCTATCCATTTTTGCAAGATGTGGTACAGTTTGTGCCGCTTGCACAAACTATGTTTGCGATGTCTATAGCTGATCCTGTGTTAGTTCTAAAGATTATGCAACAGGTGGGAATTTCGACTTTGCTCGATTGGATGAAACACTATTTTGGTTTGGGTGCATATAGCTTTTTTAATCAAATTAGCCAACAAGTTGAGCCAGCGATCGGCAATCTCTTGCCCGAACAACAATATCAATGGCAGCGTCAAATCGACGCATGGCATTACGGTTCAGGTGGTGACTATCAAAAGCTTGAGTGATTTTTGGCTTTCACGCGAGATTGTAACGATCTGAAAACCCCTTATACTAAGGGCTACCTTGTACACACAAGTTATCAGCGATGTTGTTAGATTCTAAAGATCCCCCCAGCCCCCCTTAAAAAGGTGGGAGAATATCTTCTTCCCCCTTTTTAAGGGGGATTGAGGGGGATCTAAATCATAAAACGTAGACAGGTATGACTTGTGTGTACACGATAGATACTGAGGAACAGGTATTAAGGAGCAGAACTCATGTTGCAAATTCAACTTGGCTTAATGGCTGTAATCGCAAGCTTTACATTTCTTGGATGCACCAATCAAGAAGCGACAAAATCGTTACCGTCACCCAATAGTTCATCGACCACAACAACGACAACGACGACAACAACTTCTAAAACTATATCTCCGTCTCCTGATGCGAAAGCTCCTAACAAGCCAATCGGTGAGACTGCAAATGCTCCGACAAAAGGAATCTCCATCGGGAATATCAAGGATCTTGCCGATAGTCAGACCTGTGGCAATTCAAAAGTTATTTATGCCTATGGTGAAACTTCTAATTATCGAATTTATATTTGTGCTGATAACAAGGAACCCGATCGCCCGCGCTATTACATCAGTCGCAACAAAGATGGTAGCGGTGGTTTGGAGATAGAAGCAATGAATTACAATCCTCAAAGAACTGATGTGATTGAGTTTAAAAATGATGCCTATTTATATACGCTCGAAGCCCCGACCACGCAAAATCCTGAGCCTGTCTTGCGTGTCACTTTCCCAAATGGCAAATTAACTGAAGAGCAGTTACTTCGATATCTTGGGCGTACTAATATTGCTAATTTATCAAATTCATCATCCGAACCTCTGCAATATGTACTCCAAAATCGTGAAAGTTTAGGGATTTGTAAAGACAACTTCCGTGCTGAAGATGGACAAAAAGGGATGGGTTCTAAAGCTTTCCCAATTACTGACAAAAAGTATTTGGTGCAAATTCAATGTTTTCTTGCCGCTTATCAAGGTGCGTTTGAATATGTCCTCTGGATTGATGAATCTCCAAAGCCGCGTGTTATTGCTCTCGAATTTGATAGCTTCCAAGAGGGTAAAGATGGCGCGAAGCCAAGTCGGATTACTGACAGGGCGATCGGTGGTATGCCGAGATTTAATCTGCGATCGCAAACTATGACCAACTTCACCAAATTTCGTGGCGTAGGTGATTGCGCTTCATCGGCTGTTTATAAATTAGAAGGCGATCGCATGGTTTTGCAAGAATATCGTGCCAAATACGCCTGCGACGGTAAATACACCCAAGATTTACCAATCATCTATCCATAAAAAGAAAAGACGGTGCTTCGCGCCGCCTTTTCTTTTTATAACTGTAAAAAGAGAATACAGCGCGATGCGCTGCATTCTCTTTTTACGGGAAGTCATATTTAGCAGTCACGAGGCGATATTTGTCACTGGCAGGATCTTCAATTGGTTGAAATTTGTAGCCCTTAACCGTCTCTCTTGCAATATCATCTAACTCTTTGATCCCACTTAAGATCAAATATAGCGTTTTAACCTCACCATTGGGATAGACAAGCCACATAAATGTGACCGAGCCACTTTTTCCAGAAACATTGGCAACTTTAGGCGGTATCCATACCATGCCTCTTTCTCTTTGAGGTCCAACGGCTGATATTAATTTACCGTCAGGAACAATCAATGTATTCACAATGGATTTCTTTGAGAATAAATCCATAAATTGTTCATCATTTGGATAACCCGATGCAAGATTGACAATTTCTTTTTTATTGCGATCAGCACTAGCTGAAATAGTACCTTGTAAGTTTTTGGAAATCTTATCAGTATTAGTATTTTTGGTTACAGTAGGCGATGAAGTCATATCCTGCTGTAGTCCGCCATTTTGAAACTCAGGCTTAATATTACTACCGCTATTAGTTGTTGTCTTTACAGGAGTCGTGTTGTCAATTTGTCCAGATGTTGTAAAGCGAGAGTTTGATGGAGTTGGGGATATGGATATAGTAGCTCGCGGTTTTACAAACTGTGGTGGATCAACCTGTTTAGGGTTGTTTGACAATGGGGGAATTGAGAGGGAAAAGTCGTTGGAGAGTGGTGGTAAATCTTCTAAACTGTCAAAGGCATTTAAATCTAAGCTACTTAGTGGTGTATTAAATGAAGCACTGGGGAATATATTCGGCAATGCGTTTGGGACTGTATTGAGTGATGAGCCAAGCTTGTCGGGTTCGGATTTGACAAATATGTTGTCAAAGAGTGATTTCGGTTTGGTCGTTGAATTGCTCGTTAACCCCTTGGGAGGCAACTTGACAACGGGAAGGGTTGAGACGACAACTTCACGGGTTGGCTCTGTTTTTTTGAGCGGATTTGTCGAGATGAATGCAAAAGCGGTATGAATTCCGATAGAACTAACTACAAGCACCCAAAATGGATACTTTAAAATTAGACTACCTGTTTTGCTAGTAAATTCGAGTATAGAATTACGTGCAGAGTTCAACATAGGTTTATCAGCTTGGCTTACAGTTAGGTCGCTTTTCGGTTCAGTTGGCAACATTGTTTTTTGTAAGTAAAAGTTACTAAGCAAAGCATTCTAACTAAGAGCGAGACGTGGCGATCGCCACTCGATTACCTGCGATCGCCCTTAATTCTGACAGACGAATAATCACGATTTGATAAGAGACATTTGAGTCATCAGCACTAAGCACAATCATACCTTTTGCTGAGGTTGCTAAGAATTTACTGATATCCTGCGCTAACTGCTGAGTCGGCATTAATTTTCCGTCCCTCAACATTTGTCCTGAAGGATCGAGTGTGATTACGAAGACATCTTCTGGCTGAAGATTTTCTGAATTTGAGTTGCCCTGATTATTGCGATCGCTAATTGGCAAATCAATACCAATCCGACTTGGCAGAGTTAGGGCGGCTGATATCAAGATAAAAAATGCCAGAATTGAAAATACGACATCTAACAAAGCGGTCAGATTAATTTCAGCATTAGCTGATGCTTGGTATTTTTTGCGAATTTTCATAAATCAGTACTCATTTCAACGGGACGAAGCGATAACTAGATTGTTTCTTCAGGTTTGATGTAATTTACTTCCACAACTGTGTGGACATTACCGCGAGGGGTAAAGTCGCCCTTGACGTTAATTCGGAGGGGATCGCCTGCTTTTACAAAGTCATCCATAATCT
>JAJAZG010000039.1 GCA_026785865.1 Pseudanabaena sp. CAN_BIN31 | reverse complement strand
TTAAATACATAATTAAAAAAAAAAAAAAAAAAACCCAAAATCTTCGGGGGCGGCCCCCCCCCCCCCCCCAACGTCTAATCTTGTACTGGGAAGGGAGTATGTAGCTAGACAAAAGAAACCTTAAAACCAAAAAAGCTGTGGCGCACACGCAGTGTGCGCCACAGCTTTTTTGGTTTTATTGGTAATAAAAAGAGACTATTCCCATTCAATCGTGCCAGGTGGCTTAGAGGTTATATCCAGCACCACACGATTGACCCCTTTTACTTCATTGACAATCCGATTAGAAATAGTCTCTAATAGCTCATAGGGAACTCGCGCCCAATCCGCAGTCATACCATCCTCACTGGTGACAAGGCGCAAAACTACAGGATTGGAATAGGTGCGCTTATCACCCATCACGCCGACACTGCGAACTGTGGGCAATAACACCGCAAATGCTTGCCAGAGATTATTGTACTGTCCTGAACGATTGACTTCTTGACGCACGATCAAGTCAGCATCGCGCAAAGTATTGAGGCGATCGCTCGTAATGTCACCAATAATCCTGATTGCTAAACCAGGTCCGGGGAAAGGCTGACGCTTGACGATTTCTTCGGGAAGTCCGAGCGCAGTTCCCAGCTTCCGCACTTCATCTTTAAAAAGTTTGCGAAGTGGTTCCACTAAGGTGAATCGAAGATTGTCAGGAAGTCCGCCCACATTGTGATGGCTCTTGATTTTGACGGCAACACGCTTGCCTGTCACAGGATCAGCGTTAGTATCAGCCGATTCAATTACATCTGGATAGAGTGTACCTTGAGCAAGGAAGTCGAATGGTCCGAAGCGTTGGGATTCTTCTTCAAATACACTAATAAATTCACCACCGATCAACTTCCGCTTCTGCTCAGGTTCGGTAATTCCTTCGAGTTTCTTCAAGAAGCGATCGCGAGCATTTACATACACAACATTGATATGAAATTGCTCTTCAAAAAGCTTGACTAGACGCTCTGGTTCCAGCTTTCGCATAAAGCCTTGATCGATAAACATACAAGTAAGTTTGTCGCCGATCGCCTTATGCAATAAAAAAGCCAGCGTTGAAGAATCTACGCCGCCTGAAAGCGCTAGCAATACTTTTTTATCACCAACTTGAGCGCGAATTTCGCGAATTGAATTTTCGATAAAAGCATCGGTTGTCCAGTTTGGTTCGCATTCGCAAATATGATAAACAAAATTGCGAATCATCGCCATGCCACCAATGGAATGTACGACTTCAGGATGGAATTGGACACCGTAAAGATTTTTCTGATGATTGGCGATCGCCGCACAGGGAGTGTTAGCGGTGTGGGCTAAAATTTCAAATCCTTTTGGCAAATCAATTACAGAATCACCATGACTCATCCACATGGTTGTGCCTGTGTCTACATTGGTGAGCAGATCTGTAGGATCATCAATTAATAATTCTGCTTTACCATATTCGCCGCGATCGGCACGCTCGACAGTACCGCCGAGTTGCTTTGCCATCAGTTGCATTCCGTAGCAAACGCCTAAAACAGGAATTCCTAAATTAAAAATTTCAGGATCGCATTGAGGAGCGCCTTCGTCATAAACTGAGTTTGGACCACCTGATAAAATAATCCCCTTAAGATTAAGCTTCTTCAGATCTTCGGCTGACATGTGATAGGTTAAAACTTCGGAATAAACCTGTGTCTCACGAATACGACGAGCAATTAGCTCCGAGTACTGAGATCCAAAATCAAGAATTGCGATCATTGAACGAATATTTGTATTGTCTCTGGTAATGTCAGAATCAATGCTGGGCGAATTTATACTAGAAGAAAGTGACCCTTCAAGATTTAGTAAGATATTCGATGATATGGGAGGGGAAGAAACCACAGTAGATACCTCTATCTTAATGAGATAGCATTTAATGGGATAGTGAGCCTTTCGGGAAGCCTATCGCGGCAAAAAAAGTAGCTATTCGTACAATGCTAGCAAAATGGTACGTCTTTATGTTGAATCTTTATATTGAAGAAAAAGATGCGTAAAAAAGTTATGACCGCGATCGCCTTGTTACCAATTTTCGCTTTGTCAGTGTTTGTGGTTAACAAGCAAAATTTCACTTTCAAATCCCGTTATTAAAGACATAACATCTGTTGTGGGTTTTATGACAAACATGAACGTTTGCTATACACTATTTGCAGATAGTAACCAGATATTTAACTATGACCTTCGCAACAGAATCGCCAACAACTCCTGTAGAAGCAACATCTAGTTTTGCACCGCCTGTTAGTCACATTGTGCAAACGATCCAAACTGTGATTGCTAGTATGGATGCTGATGATTCGGCACTTGAAAACCAGACCGAGGATACGTGGAAATTTCAGTATGGCACTGTGGAAGTAGTGGTCAATATTACTGGAACCGAGCCGACTGACACCTTCACTGTGTTTTCGACCGTACTAGCTGCACCATTTAAAGATGAAGCGAAAATGACGCGCTGGCTATTGGAAAAAAATGCATCTGAAACCTTTGAAGCTCGGTATGCGATCCAAAATGACCAAGTACTAGTGCTGTGTTCTCGCTCTGTCGAAGATCTTTCGCCTGCGGAAATCTCACGCATTATCACGATTGTGGCATCGGTCGCCGATGCAAGCGATGAATTTTTAGTAGAAAGCTTTAAAGCTTAAAATTGTGTGACACAAAAAAGCACCCTTTGGGTGCTTTTTCGTAGCTATATAAAAATATGAAAAAATTATGGCAGTTTCTTCCGTATTCTGAATCATCGGGAAAGCTACATATGGATCTTGATAATTCTTTGCTTGATCGCCATAGTCAAGATCCGCAATCACCATCAATTTTAAGGTTTTATCGCTGGAATCCTCCTGCGATTTCTTTAGGTTTTCATCAAAAACAATATCCCGACCGCTGGAATGCGATCGCCCAAAAACATAATCTCGATATCGTGCGCCGTCCTAGTGGCGGCAGGGCGGTGTTACACAAAGGCGATCTCACCTATGCGGTGATTACCAATGTTGATATTGACGGTGAAAGGCGATCGCATCGCGAAGTATATGAATATATTTGTGAATTTCTGATTCAAGGTTTCGCGGAATTGGGAATAAATTTAAATTATGGACAATCAGGACGCGGCTATATTCATAATCCTAGTTGTTTCTCCACGGCAACTAATGCGGATTTAGTAATTGCTGATGGACGTAAACTGATTGGCAGCGCTCAAGTTTATCGCCATAATTCAGTTTTGCAACATGGCTCAATTGCGATCGCGCCAGATCATAAATTATTAACCGAACTATTTGAAGCAGAAGTCCCAATCGCGGGATATCAAGAACTTAAACAAAATCCGCAGGAAGTATTAATTCCTGAATTAATAGAAGTTTTATCTCAGGCTGCGCGGGTTCACTTTCAGGCGCAGTTCTTGTAATTCGCGATCGGTTAATATTCGCGATTGTCCGACAGCAAGGTTTTCTAGGCGCAAATGGGCGATCGCTACGCGCACTAAGCGCAAAGTCGGAAATCCCACGGCGGCGGTCATTTTTCTAACTTGACGATTTTTTCCTTCTGTTAAGGTTAGTTCTAGCCAAGCAGTCGGAATATTTGCCCGAAACCGAATTGGCGGCTCACGCGCTGGTAAATGTGGCTCAGAGTCTAATAACTTTGCGATCGCGGGTTTAGTTCGATATCCTTGAATCGTGACTCCATCGCGTAAACTTTGCAAAGCTGATTCTGTAGGAATTTTTTCTACCTGTACCCAATAAGTCCGCGAATGCTCAAACTGGGGATCGATTAAACGATGCTTTAGCTGTCCGTCATTGGTCAGAAGTAATAATCCTTCACTATCAAAATCTAATCTCCCCACTGAATACACTTCAGGAATGTCAATATATTCTTTTAAAGTGGGGCGTGGCGTTGCGCTGTCATCAGTAAACTGAGACAGAACGCCATAGGGTTTATAAAAGAGAATATATTGGCGATCGCTCATAAATTTCCAGCAAATAAAAAAGCTCGCGGCGCGAGCTTTTTTATCTTAGTCTAGCGCTGAGGCGTTCCAAATACCTGCACCCAATAATTTTTGTAGAGAGAGTTTGGCGCATTCGCATATCCAAATCCAATCTCAGTAAATCTGCCATTGAGTATATTGGCGCGATGCCCAGAACTATTCATCCATTGACGGATTGTGCCTTCGGGTGTTGCTTTACCTGCTGCGAGATTTTCTCCCACAAGCCGATATTTATAACCAGTTGACTTAGAGCGATCGCCTAAACTCGAACCATTCCGCCCCGTATGGCTAAAGTAATTGTTTCTTGCCATATCTACCGCGTGAGACTGAGCCGCTCTAGTCAATTGTGAAGATAGCTTTAGAGGTGCTAGCCCTACTTTGCGACGTTCACCATTCGTCAACCTTAATAGCTCCGCTTCAAACCCGATTCTGTTAATATTTTGACTCACCTTCTGAGCAGAAGGTACAGCTACTGATTGGACTTGTTGCTTAGTTACCGATACTGGATAAGAATCTGCGGCGATCGCTGATATCCCCCCCAATGACAGCAGGCTCAAACATATTAAAAAAGCTGATTTCATAATAATAGCTAATAAATTATAAAGAAATACGACTCTATAGACTTTATAATCTCCTAGGAGTTCCTAAAGTGCTAAGTGAAGTACCCCAACTTGCTTCGCGAAGTTGGGGCTTCCAACTTAACCAACAATGACGGTCTTATTCGTCTTCGGAGTTTGCCGTTTCAATCGCGTTTGCCTTCATCTTAGCCGTCTAAGCAGTCGGACTTACATCGCGTCACCAGCCAGCCTCTCACCTTCCGCAAGAGGGATCTAAATACTATTCGTACAGCAAAACTTGGATTTATGCGATAGCGACCAGTGGTCTTGCTCTTTAACCAGATCTCCGCCAAGTACTTTTATGCACCACTTCGGTAGCCTAATAGTCGGTCTGGGGGCAACAGCCAAGCTTATTTTATCATTGATTCGAGAATCGCTCAATTTGTTTTCTGGTCGCTTTCATCCCCTCCCTGCTTTCGCAGGGCGGCGAGGAAGGGGAATTTTGCTCCGTCTGTTAAATTTTAAAATATTGTTAGAATATCGCTTACAGCAAATCCCGATCAAACCAAACCCAAATTTTTTGTAAAAGCATGTTTTCTTAACTTTTTACGAATCAAAAAACGTGTAAGATCACAGGAATGATTATGAGTTCTTTAGGTTATATTTAGGAAACTTAAGATGAGAGAAACGCAGAACCATGAAACAATTGGTTGCGCTGAGTGTACCAAAGGGGTTGGACTAGAATTTGACTTTACGATGGCTTTTCAGCCAATTGTTAATACTACTTCTAAAGAAGTTTTTGCCCAAGAAGCTTTAGTCAGAGGTATGAATGAAGAGCCTGCGGGTGAGATTTTAGGGCGTATTAATGACGGAAATCGCTATCGTTTCGATCAAGCTTGCCGAGTTGAAGCTGTTCAGTTAGCTGCAAAATTAAATATTCAATCCTTTATTAGTATTAATTTCCTGCCAAATGCAGTTTACAATCCTGAATCATGCATTCGGACAACAATTGAGGCAGCCGAAACTTTTGGATTTCCTACAAATCGCATAATATTTGAAGTAACTGAAGGAGAGCAAGTGACTGATCATGTGCATCTTCGTGAAGTCCTTCAATATTATCGAAAGAGAGGTTTTTTAACTGCGATCGATGACTTTGGAGCAGGCTATGCGGGACTAAATTTATTGGCTGACTTTCAAACAGATTTAGTCAAATTAGATATGGGCTTAATTAGAAATATTGATCAAATCAAGAGTCGTCAAGCGATTGTTAAAGGAATGACTCAAGTATGCAATGACTTAGGGATTAAGGTAATTGCTGAAGGCGTTGAGACTTACGAGGAGTTATCGATTTTACAGTCTTTTGGGATTGAACTTTTTCAAGGTTTTTACTTTGCTAAGCCTAAGTTTCAAGGTTTAGCAACGATAAATAATTTACAAAAGTAGCGCTTAAATAAGTAGGCAAAAAGCTATGGCTCACGCGCAGCGTGAGCCATAGCTTTTTGCCTACTTATTTACGAACATATCACTCTATATGTAGATGACGATCCCTTAAATGCAACTTAGTGTTTGTTATCTATTGTTAAATTATTCCGTAGAATTCAAGTGTTAATCATGATCCATCAATTAGCAGTTCGCTTAGGTGTGTCGTGCATACTACTCGCAACATTGCCTCTCGCTACAGACGAAATCATAAAGTACACTCAAGCCCCCCACATATTTTCAGGTATTGGCGCGATCGCCTCTTGCATTGGCGCTTGTGTACCAGTTTTAACTTTATTCCGCAATTCTGATTAAGTTTCCTTGCGTTATGCCCATCGCCCTATCACAATTCTCATCGTGCCATCTTCTAAGATTTCCTGCTGCTCGATCGCAAAGCCTTGCTGAGTTGCACTTTCTAAAACTGTTTTAGCTGCATATTGTTGCGCGATCGCTCCTAAAAATTCTGTAACATTCATGGCTAAGCCCCACATATCAGCGATAAGCTCGTAGCGATCGCCTATTTTCCGAAAGCCAATATCGTAGTCATTGGGCATGGGGATCACATATTCGGCATTAGTTGCATCACCGAGGTAGCCGCGCACTAAAGTGTCTTGCTTAACAGGATAGCCAAGCTCTTCTAAGGCTTGTTTGAGCAAGTCTCCATTTTTGATTTCGACTGCGATCGTGGTGAAGTGCGACATAATTATCGAGCGAGAGTGAGTATATTCTCTAAACAAGGGGCTTAAGCCCCTTGTTCGATTTGGTCAGCGACTAGACTGTTGCGACTACTTGCTCTTCAAGTTTGATCAGTCTCTCGGTTAGTAACTCCTCTAATGCAACGAGCGCCTTGGAGAAACCTGCGATACCCTCATCAAGCTTCTCAGAAGCCATACGATCGCCAGCGTGCATCGCCTCAAAAGTTGCCTTGTCCATCGTAACTTTGGCAATATCTGACTGAGAGGCGATCGCGGGATCGAGTTTGCGGACTAGCTCACCCTGAGTATTTTGCAATTCATCAAGCAAAGCTGGTGAAATCGTCAACAAGTCACATCCAGCCAGTTCCACAATCTCGCCCATATTGCGAAAACTTGCGCCCATAATTTCAGTTTTATAACCAAACTTTTTATAGTAGTTATAAATCCGTGCGACTGACAATACACCTGGATCTTCGATAGCAGGATAGTGATCGCGCCCTGTATCTTTCTTGTGCCAATCCAGAATCCGTCCCACAAATGGAGAGATTAAGGTAACTCCTGCTTCGGCACAGGCGATCGCTTGGTGCAATCCAAATAGCAAAGTCAAATTGCAATGAATCCCTTCTTTTTCAAGTGATTCCGCCGCTTTGATGCCTTCCCATGTTGATGCGATTTTAATTAAGATGCGATCGCGAGAAATGCCATGAGATTCATATTGCGAAATCAAATAATGCGCTTTTTCTAAAGTTGCTTCAGTGTTGTAAGACAGCCGTGCATCTACTTCAGTCGAAACTCGTCCTGGAATAATCTGTAAAATTCTCATCCCGAAGGCGATCGCTAAGCGATCAAAAGCCAAAGAAACCACATCGGCAGGTAAAGCTTCTTTTCCCGAATCTTTCCTTGCTTCTAAGAGAGTTTCATCGACAATCTCTTGATATTGCGTCATTTGCGCCGCCGCCGTAATCAATGACGGATTTGTGGTTGCGTCTTGAGGCTTGACCATTTCGATCGCATGGATATCACCTGTATCGGCAACAACGACCGTCATTTCACGCAACTGATCAAGAAAACTTTTGGGCAAATCATTAGACATATTGTCCTCCATAGCGATCATCTAGCTACCTTTGCAAGCCTATCTTAGCCTTAACAAGAGGCTTAAGTCCCTTGCTTAATTCAAGTTGTTTCTACAAATTGATGCGATCGCCCGTTATATCCCTCATGTATTGGGATGAATATTGCGATCGGCGATCAAGTTTGCTAGGGGATTTTATGGGGCGTTGTTTGAGGGCAAGTCAGTTAAATAGTCCTTTAGTTTTAGAAGCTACCGCGCATGACTTGATTGAGCATTGCTTCTACCTGTGCAGAGAGTTTGGTATCACTCATCCCAAGCTGATCTAAGACACTGAGAGATAGTTCTAGCGATCGCAAAGACTTTCCCTGATATTGATATTGAAACTGCGAACTACTGCATAGCTGATATAGACAAGCCAAATCGTATAACACTTTGGCATAGTTAGACATCATTCCAAATTGCTCAAAACAGATCGAAGCATCTAGCAAAGAATCTTCCACCGTTTCGATCGCATCTTCATCAAGACTATCCAAACCATTAAGCAAGCGATGGGTATAAATGCGTCCGCGCAGATGTTTGGCGATCGCAATTCCTCTGAGATATTGGTAATCTCGAAAGCGCGGTAAGGCAACTATTCTAATGCAGATCAAGCTGTTCTCAATTTGCTGATCGCCCAACAATGCTTCAGCCAGATCGCAATATAAATAGCCAATCTCAATCGTATCGACTGGTTCTTGGAGCAAAGAAATTGCCTCTTTGGCTAATTCAATTGCTGATTGCCATTGATTTTCGGCGATCGCTACTTTTGCTAGCCCTTTAAGTGCTTGCAGCCGCAAAGAATTATCGGAAGTAGTTAAGGCGACATCAAGAGTGCTTTGAAAAAGACTAGCGGCTTGATTGATGTCTCCAGATGACAAATACAATTGTCCTAAGTGGGCGTAACTTGTGGCGATCGCACATTCATCTTCGATTTCAAGACGTACTGAAAGCGATCGCTCAAAGCTGGCTAACGCCGATTCAACATCATTTACTTGCAAGTAATATTGACCAATTGCGTCGTCAGTGAGAGCTTGTCCTTCTCGACTGTTGCCATAAGCATCATAGGCAGCTTGCAAAATATTTAAAACATCACTCAATTCTCCCGACTCAAGCAATAGAGATGCACGCACATAGAGCAGATAGGCTTTTTGTGCGTGATTAGTATCTGAGTTCTGACTTTTATCTAAACAATTTTCTGCTTGTTGGATAAGAACTTGCGCTCTTTGCAGTGATTGTGGTTGCTTGGTCGCAATTAGTTCCACCGCCAAAGCTAATGAAATTCTTGCGATTGTGCTGGCATCTAATTCCGCAATACTTGGCTCTTGAAGACATTGTTCAAAATAGGCGATCGCTAAAGTGCGATCTTGTTGTCGCAGTCGTTGTCCTTGGATTAGAAATTCAGATAATTTCATGAGAAACTCCAAAATTAGGTGCTTAAGTTTTTCACTTTTTGAGCTTTGCATTTCGTGATTAGTAGCATACCCAAAAGTGTATTTTAAGTAGGTATGCTTAAAACCGAAAAAGTTGTGGCGATCGCGCAGCGGTCACCACAACTTTTTGCGTTTTAAGGTTTCAGTTAATTGATTAGCGGTCTAAACCCATGCTTAATCGAAACTTCACCAATTTTATCCATATTTTCAATGCTGATTTGGTTGCGTCCCCAAGAGAAGTTGGTATGCCAACCTTCAAACTCTAAGAGCATCGCTTCGGCGAAACAAGCAAAAAGCTGACGGGCTGGCGCGGTCATATTGACGATTTTCATGATTTTCCAGTCAATATCGAGACTATGTTCAACAATGCCGCCATCAATGACATGGATACCATCTTCTTGAACGAGTGTAGACATATTTTTAGGATAGCCACCATCGATCAGGATGCAAGGACGCTTGAGGGTTGCCCCATCGATCGCCATGCCCTTTGCCATACTCGCTACCCAAACGATAATGTCCGACTGTGGCAGCGCATCTGCGATCGCCATCACTTTGCCGCGACCGAGTTGATCTTGCAATTCTTGCAAACGTTCTTGATTACGCGCAACTAGCAATAATTCTTTGATATTAGTCCGCGCATCGAGCCAACGACATACAGCGCTACCAATATCACCCGTTGCGCCGCAAACGGTTACTGTCGCTTTAGCCAAATCAATCCCAAATTTACGGCTTGCTTCTTCGATCTGACGACAAATTATATAGGCGGTGTGCGTATTGCCTGTGGTGAAGCGATCGAACTCTAGTTGAATATTTCGCACACTCGACATCTGATTGAGATTAAAGTTCTCGAAAATAATCGAAGAAAATCCACCCAAAGCGGTGATATCGACATTACTTTTTTGAGCGAGTGCCATCGCGTTGAGAATTTTGCGAATGGCGGTTTTAATTTTGCTGTTTGCCAACATTTCAGGCAAAAAACAGGATTCAATATACAAGCCTTCGATCTGTTGACCTGTCGCACTCGTAACTTTGATGCGATCTACGATTTGGGGCGGGGCGCTACACCAAAATTCCAAATCCTGATCGGCGTATTCGGGATAGCCTAATTCCCTCGCTACAGACTGAGCGTGTTCAAGACTTGTTAAATGCCCAATTAGACCAAACATCGAT
>JAJAZG010000038.1 GCA_026785865.1 Pseudanabaena sp. CAN_BIN31 | reverse complement strand
ATATTTATGTGACCCCTTTCCTTTAATGCCTCAAGCAAAGCATCTTTGACAATAGCTTCAAAGTTAAAATCTTTTTCCATAAATTAAATTTTTTAGTTCTTACCTCCAAAAATTATACTTTGACTTTAATGCATTATTAAAATTAAATTTTGCTGTTTAGGCTCTCATTTTGTCCCAGCAACATTGAGATTGCGATACTGAAGAACTTGTAAAAGCCGATCGCATTCTTGTTATCTTTATTACTTGTGCTAAAAAACTTGCGATCGCTTGATGGTGAATCTGAGGCGATCGCTGTGATTTTAGCTTTGTGAGAGGCGATCGCCTCTCACTAGCGATACACATCGCGCCGATGAGCCACCTTAACTACAGTAACTATCAACTTATGATCCTGTATTTCATAAACAACCCGATAATTACCCAAAATACGAATTCTGTATAAATCAACCTCTCCTTTCAGCTTTTTGCAACCATCTGGGCGCGGATTATCCGCAAGCAACTCAATCTCCGCGATAATTACTTTTCGAGCCGCCTCATCTAACTTCTGAATCTCTCTCAAAGCAGAAGGCTTAAACCCAACCTCGTACGACATCTAACTAATTCCTAATTCCCTCTTAACATCTACCAAAGAGATAAAACCATCTTCCTGTAAAGTAATTTCAGCATCTGCGATATCTTCAGTATCTTCCATCTCTTCTAAAATCTGCCAACTCTGTCTAAATATCAAAACTTTAAGAATATAGTCAGACAAGCTCATATTTAGACTTGATGCTTCTATAGACAAATCCTGCTCTAATGGACTAGGTAAATCTAACTTAATACTCATAAACTTAGTTTTTATTTAGTTAACTCGTATTTTAACCCATGTCTTTAAGGATAGGCGATCGCATTAGGAATGCTTTGCCACTAAACGTTACCAAGCGATCGCCTAAAACTTCTCATCATTAGCAATTTCAACGCTCTTATTTATTTTTATGATTATTTTCTCAAGTTTTTTATAGGCGATCGCTATTCTGTTGATATGAAGACTGTCCAACTTCGACTTCAATTCTCTTGAGATTTAACTTGGCACTGCTCGCGGACTAGCTGATGAATATCCCATTCTGCACATATCAAGTCAGACAAAATATACTGTATACATATATCTTGCTTTGAAATTCTTTGGTTATCAGTTGTTTGCAAATAAATTCAGATTATTTAGGAATTGTTCACTTATTATATATCAATGTGCAAATGGGCGAAATTACATGATTAATAATCCATTTTTGCCGCAGCGATTGGTGGGCAGACAATCAAAATTAGAACAAATTAGTCAAATTTTGTTAGAAGATGGTGATTTGCTGATCGCTGGGGTGGCTGGAAGTGGTCGCAGAACTTTGGTGAAATGGGCGGCTCGTAAAGCTGGTGCAAGGGTAATTACTGTCGATTGTTTGCGGGCAACCGATGGCGATCGCTTTTTGAAATTATTGGCTGCAAGTTTACTAAATACGTTTGATCGCCCTGAAGAAATCCTGAAGTTGCAAGAGTTACTTATAGATCAGTCTGTTACTTTTGAGTTTAAGTCCAAACCTCAGATGCTTTGGAAGCTCTCATCTACAGGAATCTGGAATTTATTTGAGAATTTGCTGAGTGTTCCGCAACAGATGGCGGAGTGGCTTGATTGTCGGGTGGCGATCGTTTTGCACAACTTCACACATATTCGTTCATGGGATCGCAAAGGTGAATGGGAAGAGTATTTGCGGCGAGAGATTCAATTGCAAAGTCGGGTGAGTTATATCTTGATTGCTACAGTTCCTGAACCTTGGATGCACAAGTTAAGTCTGCATGTGGTTGAGCTTCCACCTCTCAGTAATACTGAGCTTTGCGAATGGCTAGAACCAACGATGCAAGAAAAGGGCTTGAAGTTCGATCCAATTACTAATTCATTGCCGCTATTTACAGAATATATTCAAGGGAATCTTAGCGATGCGATCGCTTTAATCAGACGCATCTGGATTGATTCTTTAACTCAAAAAGATTCTAAATCAGAATTTTTGATTCAATCACACCACGTTCATCAGAATATGCTTGCCTTAATTGAAGACCTTGCACCTACCTTTGAATCTTTGATTATGCTATTACCACCAACTCAGGTGCGGGTATTAGAGAGCTTGGCGATCGATCCCACAGTTAGCCCTCATAGTCGTGAATATATTCAAAAGCATCAACTTTCTAAGGGCGGAAGCTTGCAAGGAGCGCTCGATAGTTTGGAACAAAAGGGATTAGTTTATGGTGCAAAATATGGTTATCGGATTGCGCTGCCAACTTTGCAGTTTTGGCTAAAGCAGCGCTTGGGGTAAACAATGCAAAATATACAAAATATTATTCATACATTACCGATAGAAGTTGTACATCTCATCGCCGCAGGTGAAGTGATTGACTCGTTGGCGGCGGTGGTAAGAGAACTTGCCGAAAATGCGATCGATGCCAAGGCAACGCGGATTGTGATTTCGATTTGGACAGAAACGCTCTCGGTGCAGGTAAGTGACAATGCCTGTGGCATGGCGATCGCGGATTTATCTCAAGCGGCAACACCGCATACGACCAGCAAAATTAATAATGCCGAAGATTTACGCCAAATTGATAGTTTAGGCTTTCGGGGTGAGGCGCTTTATAGTCTTGCTCAACTTGCGGATCTGAGCATTTGTAGCCGTCCAATCTTAGAGCCAGTCGGCTATCAAGCTAATTATAATCAGCATGGCAATTTACAAATTAGCCCGAAAGTAGTGGCGATCGCAACAGGCACAGTCGTCACAGTTCGCAATCTCTTTTCTCGCTATCCCAATCGCTTGCAATCTTTACCCAGTAGTTCGCAACAGGTGCGTAAGGTGCAATTACAAATTCAGCAAATGGCGATCGCCAATCCCCAAATTAACTGGCAAGTAAGTCTCGATCAAAAAGAATGGATCACGATTTGGGCAGGAGAGAATGCGAGTGAGATTTTGCCGCAAATCGTTAGCTCGATCCAGCCTTATGATCTAACTCATAAAGAGTTTGCCCTGATTTCTATCACGCTCGGACTGCCCGATCGCCTATCGCGTCGCCGTCCTGATTGGGTGAAAGTTGTTCTTAATGGGAGAATGATTAATTTTCTAGAATTAGAACAAACTATTCTCTCTAGTCTAGAGCGAACTTTGCCACGCAATCGTTTTCCCGTTTGCATTGTTAATCTAAATTTGCCATGCGATCGCATCGACTGGAATCGACATCCTGCCAAGGCTGAAGCCTATATTCAAGATTTAGGAGATATCCAAACTCAGTTAAAAGATTGTATTACCGAAGTTCTTAAAGTGCCATCGCCAAGTTCTCAAGTTAGTTATACTAGCGCCACTAATGATCTATTGCGAACGGCAGAACGTAAGACTTCTTATTTGGTTCCTGCGAAACATGAGAATTTTAATCAGCCTAATTCGTCATTAAAGGCGATCGCGCAAGTGCTTGATACTTACATTTTGGCGGAACATGCTGGCGGTTTGTGGCTAGTCGAGCAGCATGTTGCCCATGAGCGAGTTCTCTTTGAGCAAATCGAAACCCAGTGGCAAATTGTACCAATTGAGCAACCAATTTTATTAAAGGATCTGACTGATGATCGGCTGGAACGCTTGCAATCGTTGGGATTAGAAATTGAAGTATTCGGAAATAACTTGTGGGCAGTGCGGTCGCTGCCTGAGATTTTAATCGGTCATGAAGATTGCGCGGTGATTTTGCAAGAGATGAGTCAGCAGGATGATCCAACGATGGCAAGGGCAACAGCAGCTTGTCGGAGTGCGATTCGCAATGGCACAAAGTTAGAAATGTCCACAATTCGCGATTTGCTCTGGCAATGGCAACAAACTCGTAATCCGCGTACTTGTCCCCACGGTCGTCCGATTTGTCTGGCGATCGATGAGTCCGATCTAGCGAAATTCTTTCGCCGTAATTGGCTAATCTCAAAGTAAGCCCAAAAAGCTGTAGCGCACGCGCAGCGTGCACTACAGCTTTTTGAGCTTAACTTCTTAAGTCGGTTGGTTGTCCCCAAATAATTTTTTCGTGTGTATACACCACCATCCCCGGTTTTGCACCTTTGGGCTTAAAAACATATTTGGGAATCGTGCAAACAACAGGAACTTGATCGCTCTGTCTAGCGCGACTGTAATAGGCGGCATAGTTGGCGGCGATTTGGAGATCTTGATCTTCAGCGATCGCTCCCGCAGGTAAGCGTAGTAACACATGACTACCAGAGATTTCTTGAGCATGGAGCCAGAGATCGTATTCTCCTGCGATACGAAAGGAAATTAAATCATTTTGATAATTATTACGACCTACCCAAACTTCAAAACCATTGGGAGTAGTGAAACGGTGGCAATTGGGAATTTCGTCTTGCTTAGTGCGATTACTTTTGTTCTTTTTATTAAGGGCTTTCGTGCGTGGCGCATATTCAGCAGTGACCTTGAGATAGCCTTGCTGAGCTAGTTCGGCGCGAATTTCTTGTAAAGCAGGAAGTTCATTTTGTTCTAATAAACTAACGGCTGTGGAAACCTGTTCGAGATAGGCAAGTTCTTGCTGAACAGATTCTAGGAGAGGGGCGATCGCTAAAGCTGCTCGCTTCTGTTTTTGATGCTTTTTATAAAAGGATTGAGCATT
>JAJAZG010000037.1 GCA_026785865.1 Pseudanabaena sp. CAN_BIN31 | reverse complement strand
TCTCTGAGCGCTATCGTAACCGTCGCCGTCGTTTTGGTTTACGGTGTAATTTGATTGCTGCCATTTATAACTTTGAGTTGTCTCTAGCTGCCTCTAAGCGGTCGGAGACTCTATCATAAATTCAGTTCTGCAAGAGGTCTAATGATTGCCACGATACCCCATGTAGCATGATTATGAATTGGCGAAATACTCTGCGGCGACCAAGCTACAGTCTGCACCGTCAGCGCAAAATCGGGTTCGTCATAGAGCATCTGCACTGACCAACCAGTTTCGCGATCGGGTAATCCAAAGCTAGTTAAAATCCATTCTGAACTATTTAGCAAGCGGCGCACTAATGGACAAATTTTTGCCAATCTTAGGCGATCATCTGTTTTTTGCCAAAGGATATCTTCAACATCGGTAAGGAATCGATAGAGTCGATAGGGCTGCGTGCATGAATCCTCCTGCAAATCTTGCGACACAACTGTAAGGGGAATACATTGGCTTTCATTTGTAACTAACCAGTCTTGATTTGTCATACCACCAGAATTGAGATGTGTATATCAGTAAGTAAATCTATTTTATCGGTTGTGGATGAGTGTCGCCTGACTGCAAGATTAATTTCTGATGAAGAGAGGTTGTTAATGCGATCGCAAACCTTACAGCAATTTCCGATCAAACGAACCACAGTAAAAATTTTGAAAGGGTTGCTTCGCAACCCTTTCAAAATTTTTACTGGTTCTAGTTTGAGCGTAGAGCGCTGTATATTGCTATAGTTTGATCCAATCTTGTTAAGATATACCTTAGCTAATATATAAAATCATGCGTCAAGTTGAACCCAAAAAGGGAATTACCAAAATCTCGATAAGTGGATTTAAGTCAATTGCCACAGAATGCTCGATTGAGATTCGTCCTCTGACTATCCTTGCTGGTGCTAATAGTTCAGGGAAATCTAGCATCATGCAACCGCTTTTACTCATGAAGCAAACTCTAGAGTCTCCCTATAGTTATGGCAGTTTAAGCTTAAATGGGGAAAACGTAAGATTTACATCCGTAAAGCAAATATTTTCTCAATCTTCAAAAGATAAACAGCAAGATTCCTTTACAATACAAATTAATCTTGATGCTAATCGCTTCTGCAAACTTAAGTTTCAGAGCAATCCTAATGGGGGGCTAAAAACCATTGAGACAGAATATTATGAAGACTATTCTCCATATTTTGATAACGTTCCTAAAATGAAAATTCTTTCGCCTGAAATGACGCGCGAAGAGATTATCAAGGCTTTACCAGAAGAAACAAAATTGTATGAGTATCAAAGGCAAGGAATACTAAATTACGAGATTACCAATTTCTTTTGCTATTTAATTTGTATTGTATCTGACATAAGGTTCCCTATCTTCAATCCTACACTAGTATTTTCTAATGAGGTTAGTAGAATTATTCACGTTAAAGGAATGAGAAGTAATCTTGAGCGGACTTATAAATTGTTGGATATTACCACTAATCAAACTCATTTTCCAGCAGCATTCGATAATTATATAGGCAGCCTAATTAATTCTTGGAGTAAAAATGATGTCGCTAAAATTGAGTCTTTAAATGGAGCTTTGGCTTTTCTAAATCTCAGCAAAAAAGTTGAGGCGAAAAGGCTAGATGATACTCAAATTGAGTTAAAGGTTAGTCGAACTCTAGACAGTGAAGATATGGTAAATATTGTTGATGTGGGATCGGGCGTATCTCAAGTTTTACCAGTATTAGTGGCTTTAGTAGCAGCAGAACCAGAGCAATTAGTCTATTTAGAAGAGCCAGAAATTCATCTACATCCTCGCGCTCAGGCAAATTTAGGAGAGATAATTGTAGATGCAGCTAATCGTGGAGTGAGAGTGGTTTTAGAGACCCATAGCGATCTGCTCTTAAGAAGAATCCAATCTCTAGTTGCTGAAGACAAAATATCTCCCGACAAGGCAATACTGCACTGGTTCAGTCGAGATGAGAATGGTTTTACGAAAATAACTTCTACTGCTCTCAATGAAACAGGTGGATATGGTAATTCGGATTTTCCTTTAGACTTTTCAGATGTTCTCTTAGATGAAGAAGGTCGATACCTTGATGCCGCTAGTGAAAAACGCTGGAAGGAGCAGGATGAGTACTAAAAATTCTAAACTTTTAGTAATAGATGCTTCTGTCTTGAAAGCTAGTGGTGATGAAAATGCAACATATCCAACATCAAAAAACTGCCACCAATTTCTTCAGAACGTTCTTGATATTTGTCATCGCGCAGTTCTTACAAGGGCTTTAGAAGTTGAATGGAATAACCATAAATCTCGCTTTGGGCAAGCATGGCGAGCCAAAATGGAGGATAGAGGCAAGTTAATCAGAATTAGAGGGGTAGAAGATTTACAACTAAAAACTAAAATCTATTTGACTGATGTTATTTTGGAAGATTTAACTGACAAGCAACGTGCAGAGGTAAAAAAAGATATCCATCTAATTGAAGCAGCCCTTGCAACCGACAAAATTGTTGTTTCTCTGGATGACAACACTGCTAGAAGATTTTTTGCTCAAGCTGCTCAAGAAGTGGAAGAGTTAAGTGAATTAAAAGCGATCGCATGGATTAATCCCGATAAGTCAGAAGAAACTCCGATTGAATGGTTAAGGAGTGGCGCTAACGCTGAACCAGAGAGGTTGCTGGGCTTTAGTCGTAAGCTATGAGCCGCTAATCCTAACCACGACAATATTCTGAGAGTTGAGTCGTCACAGTAACCCTTTACCAATTATGGTGCTGCACATTTGAAGGAGGAATGAGCTAATAAAATCTACAATGTTGAAACTAATGTCAATGGCTAGTCTTCCAAAATCAATATTTCTCGAAACGAATGTCTTCAATTATATAATCGACATCCTCAAGCAATTAGCGATCGCTACTTTCTCTTTGCAAACTTAACTTACTTTTCCGTAAGAACCACAAAACCATCTGGAAACTGTTCCACATAATTTTCTGTATTGGTCAGCTAATTCGTGATAGCGGCATAAACCGTTCATTAGAAACGGCTAAAAACCTTTAATGGCAAAAAGCTTTCGGTTCTAGCCTCTTGCAATAGGTCAGATGAGAGGCTTAGGCTGTCTAATTTTTGCCATAGGAAATATGGTCAGCTCAATTTTGATGTTTTTATAAAGTATGTCCCATTCGCTTAGGAATAGCCTCATTAAAGCTTTTGGTGATTTGCGATAGAGATAAAGCGATCGCCCTCTCACCACCAACAGCGATCGTTAAATCTTTAGCCGACTCGCTCACCGTGCCGATATGCTGCCAACTATGGCTCAATTGACCCACAAGATAAGCTTCCCATGCAGGGCGATCGCTTTCTTTGACAGAGACGACAATCCGACTCGCGCCTTCACCAAAGAGAACTTGAATAAGATTTAAATCATCAGGCTGAGATAATTGAATTTGGGCCGTGAGTTTGCCAGAGATACTCGATTCGGCGATCGCTACGGCTAGACCACCCTCAGAACAATCATGGGCGGACTGCACTAAGCCCTGCGTAATGCCTTGACGACATGCGAAGCTCACTTTGCGCTCTAGCTCAAAGTTTACAGGCTGCGGTCTACCTGTTACTTCACCAATTACCGAAGCGAGATATTCCGAAGCAGCCAGACTAGCGCGATCGCTACCAAGTAAATAAATCGCATCACCGACAGCTTGCCAACCCTGTCCAACAACCTTAGTCACATCTTCGACTAAGCCCACCATCCCGATTACAGGTGTGGGATAAATCGGTTGAGAGTTTCCTTTTGAGTCAATAGTTTCGTTATAGAGTGAGACATTGCCACCAGTGACAGGAGTTGATAACTCGCGACAAGCATCGGCAATACCGCGACAGGCTTCGTGCAATTGCCAATAGCCGATCGCATTTTCAGGACTGCCAAAGTTCAAATTATCAGTTACGGATAGAGGTTCAGAACCAACGCAGGATAAGTTTCGTGCAGCCTCAGCAACGGCAAGTTTTGCACCTTCATAAGGGTCGAGATAGACATAACGGGCATTGCAATCGACAGTGGCGGCGACACCGACAAGGGAATCGATTTGAGATTGGGCAGTTCCTAATTCGCCAGTGCCAAAACCTTGACTACGTAAACGAATCACGGCGGCATCGGCTCCACCAGGCAAGATCACCGTATTATTTTGCACTTGATGATCGTACTGGCGATAAATCCATGCTTTTGAGGCGATCGCAGGCGTATCTAATAATTGCAAGAGCGCGTCATTTGGCGAGATCAAGGGAAAAGCGGCGATCGCTGATTTCTCATCCCAAGCCCAAGCTTTCTTGGCATAGTCAGGCGTATCAGCAAGTTGACGGTGATAGATCGGCGTATTATCTGCCAAAGCCGTTGCAGGAATCTCCGCCGCAATCTCTCCATGCCAAAGAATTCGCACGATTGGCTCTTCCAAAATTTCACCAGCTACTACTGCATGAAGTCCCCAACGCTCAAAAATCTCAATCAACTCCGCTTCTCTTCCCTTATGGGCAACAAAAAGCATTCTTTCTTGGGATTCCGAAAGCAGATATTCGTAGGGAGTCATTCCTGTTTCTCTGGCAGGTATCTTGTCAAGATCGAGAACTACACCAACGCCGCCCTTTGCCGCCATTTCTGAAGTGGAACAGGTCAAACCTGCTGCGCCCATATCTTGCGCTGCTACTACTGCCCCAGTTTTGAAAGCTTCCAAACAAGCTTCTACTAGTGCTTTCTCCAGAAAAGGATCGCCCACTTGTACCGCAGAATGACTCTGTTCTGATTTGTCAGAAATCTCCGCACTAGCAAAACTCGCTCCTTTCATGCCATCGCGTCCAGTCGTGGAGCCAACATAAATCACAGGATTCCCAATCCCAGCAGCGCCCGACTTGACAATTTCTTTGGTTTCCATAATCCCGATCGCCATCGCATTCACAAGCGGATTACGGTTGTATGCCTTATCAAAATAAACCTCACCACCAATCGTGGGAACGCCAATACAATTGCCATAACCCGCAATCCCATTCACGATGCCATTGACGCGGCTACGCACCCAAGGATCAGTCAGTTCGCCAAATCGCAATGAATTCAGAATAGCAACGGGACGCGCCCCCATCGTAAAAATATCGCGCAAAATGCCGCCGACACCTGTAGCTGCTCCCTGATACGGCTCAACTGCCGAGGGACGATTATGGCTTTCGATTTTGAAAGCGATCGCGATATCATCGGTAATCTTGACTACGCCAGCATTTTCGCCAGGTCCAACCAGAATGCGATCGCCTGTCGTTGGAAATTGCTTAAGTAATGGGCGTGAGTTTTTGTAACAGCAATGCTCTGACCACATCACGCCAAACATCCCCAATTCGGCTTTGTTGGGTTCACGATTTAGGCGATCGCAAATCATCTGATACTCGTCTAGGGTCAAGCCTTCAGATTTAATTTCGGCTGGTGAAAATTTGGGTGTGGTGATATTTGCGGTCATGGTTAACGTGCGACAAATCTTGAGCTTTCAGTATCGATTTTATTACAGAGTGATACAGATAATTTTTTAAAAGTGCCGCTTCACGGCACTTTTAAAAAATTATCTGGTTTCTATGGCAGCGCAAAGCGCTGTACACGCCTAACTATTTGTTGTTTTTCATGATTGTATGGACTAGCCGATCGCTATCGATCGCAAAGAGCGAGGGACGATCTTGAGAAGGAAGGGTCATGGACTTGATAAAGTCAACTTTCCAGCGTTGGCTATAGGTGACTGGTAGCGGCACAAGGTCACTCTGCGAGACTTTTTGGAGCGCTGGTTGAGAATTGCTAAGTATGCCAACTAAATCTTCAGTTTGATTGCGAATAACGATTAAGGATGGTTTGGAAACTACGATCGCCCCATTCACAAATAGTTGCGGAATCTTATTTGATTGTCCTTTAGTTTCACCAAATAATATTTTGCCAAGGTCG
>JAJAZG010000036.1 GCA_026785865.1 Pseudanabaena sp. CAN_BIN31 | reverse complement strand
GAGGTAACACAGAAAGAGCTAATAATGGCAGATTGTGGAGCGTATCGTATTGACTTAGTGATGGACTCTGAAAGCAAAAAGAATAAATTAAAAGTAGGCATGATGGCAGCACCTTTTGGTAGTTGTTTTGAATGTGTAGAGGCTCTTTGACAAAGCCTTTGAGGATTAGTAATAGTCTATTCAAGAATCTCAGTCGCTTCAGCGCTGAGAGTGTCAAATCCGCAGATCCAAAACTATAATTGATCGTGCAGCTTATTTCCGAACTGACGTTAATATGATTCGTCTACAAAATATTCGCAAAGCTTATTACCTTGGAGGCGTTAATGTTCCCATTCTCAAAGGCATCGATCTAGAGATTCAGTCAGGAGAATATGCCGCCATTATGGGCATGTCAGGTTCGGGTAAGTCCACGCTGATGAATATTATCGGCTGCCTTGATCGCCCGACTTCGGGCCAATACTATCTCGAAGATCGCGAGTTAACTACTTATAATGACGACGAGCTAGCTTTTATTCGCAATCGTCGCATTGGCTTTGTATTTCAGCAATTTAATTTGCTGTCGCGCTCAACAGCGATCGAGAATGTGATGTTGCCGATGATCTATTCCAATATTCCTAAAGAAAAACGTCACCGCCTCGCCACTGAAGCCTTAACTAAAGTTGGGCTTAGCGATCGCCTGCTCAATCGCCCTAATCAACTATCAGGTGGACAACAGCAACGGGTAGCGATCGCCCGCGCCTTGGCTAATCGCCCCGCCTTAATTCTTGCTGATGAACCGACAGGAGCGTTAGATACGCAAACATCCCATGAGGTAATGGAACTATTGGGAGAATTAAACTCGCAGGGAATCACCATCGTTTTAGTCACCCATGAACATGATGTGGCAGAAAGAACGCGGCGGATTATTCGCATTCAAGATGGTTTGATCTTGAAGTCAGAAAATATGGCTGAATTGCAAGCTTGACATATAGCTAAAGCCGAAAAGAGAGAATCGGCGCGGAGCGCTGACTCTCTCTTTTTGGCTTTAACTGGAAACAGATATAAATACACAGCAGCATTAAGGCGATCGCTTTACAAAACTTATCGTTGGGTTTTACTTGAATTACCTGTAAATGCGGCATTTTCTGATGAGATAGAGTTAGATATTTAAGTTGGAAAACCCTATACTGGGTAGATATTATTTTCATAACTGTTTTCATTTTTTACATACCATTTAAAAGCTAACAAGGTATATACATGAGCGTAACAGCGTCAAGCGGTGCAGTAAATGCCCGTCCCCGCCTATATCAGACTGCTATAACTTCCACAATTTCTCAGATAGAGCAACAGGATCGCTTTGCGACTCGTAGCGAGTTGGATGACTTGTCCACATATTTTCAGTCTGGACAAAAGCGCCTCGAAATTGCGGCAATTTTAACCAAAAATTCTGAAAATATTGTCTCTAAGGCAGCTAGCCGTATTTTTACGGGTGGTTCGCCGATGGCATTTTTGGAAAAGCCCAAAGATACCGAAAAGTTTGAAGTCGATCAAGCTGGTTTCGTGGTTAATGTCAAGCGCGGCATGGAACTCGGCACCATGATCTATGCTGAAGGTAACGAAGGTGGCTTCTTAGGTACGATCAAGAGCTTTTTTGCGAATACAGGAATTACTGGTGTCATCGATGCTCCTCCTGCTGGCTTCCGCCCCATCAACGTTTCTCGTTATGGCGCTGACCGCATGAAGAAGTCCTTGCGGGACTTATCATGGTTTTTGCGCTATGCGACTTATGCGATCGTTGCTGGCGATCCCAATATTTTGGCTCAGAACGTGCGTGGTTTGCGTGAAATCATCGAAGCAGCCTGCTCAACTGATGCCACGATTGTCGCGCTGCAAACCATGAAACAAGCAGCAGTCAGTTATTTCTTGAACGATACTGTGGCGATCGACATTATCAAGCAGTATATGGATGTGGCGATCGCGGAATTTAGAGCCGCAACACCATCCCCTAAAGTCCGTCAGCGCAACTCGACTGATTTACAAGGCTTGGAACTGCCTCAAAATTACTTCAACACTGCCGAGCGTCGTCAGAAGTTTGTGATGAAGGCGGGGATGACTGGCACTGAGAAAAATGACGTGGTTAAGGCTGCTTACCGTCAAGTTTTTGAGCGCGATATCACCCGTGCTTATAGCCAGAGCGTCTCTGACCTTGACTCTAAGGTTAAGAATGGTGAAATTTCAGTGCGTGAATTTGTGCGCCGCTTAGGTTTATCGCCTTTGTATCGCGATCAATTTTTCCTACCTTTCATCAATTCTCGCGCTGTCGAGTTAGCCTTCAAGCATTTCCTTGGACGCTCGCCTGAAAGTCGCGAAGAAATTGCCGCTTATTTTGCGATCGTTTCTAAAGGCGGTCTTGCAGCCCTCGTCAATGCGCTCGTTAATTCCAGAGAATACAGCGACTACTTCGGCGAAGAAACCGTTCCTTACTTACGCGGTCTGGGACAAGAGGCGCAAACGGCTCGTAACTGGGGCGCACAGTTTGACCTGTTCAACTACTCTGCTCCGTTCCGCAAGGTTCCGCAATTCATCACCTTGTTTGCGGCTTACAATCAGCCATTGCCCGATCAGCATGTTTACGGCTCTGGCAACGATCCGCTTGAAATCACATTCGGCGCGATTTTCCCGAAAGAAACCCGCAACCCTAGCGCATCTCCTGCACCTTTTGGCAAAGATACCCGCCGTATCTTGATCCGCAATGGCGCTGGCATTACTAACCAACTTAGCAATCCATCGGCAACAGGATCAATCGATCCCATGAGTCCAAAGGTGTTCAAGCTCGATCAAACCTTGCGCGATAACGTCAAGATTGGCAAAGGTAAAAAGTCGATGGTCAAGGGCTTGAGCATTACCAATTCGGAAAGCTCCACCCAAGCCGTAATTCGCGCTATTTATCTGCAAATCATTGGCTTTATCCCCTATTCTGGTCAGCGCCTAACTGCTGCCGAAAGCAAGCTCGAAAATGGTGAAATCTCAGTACGCGAGTTTGTTCGCACTCTCGCTAAATCACCAGTTTTCCGTGATCGCTACTGGACTAAGCTCTATGTGACCAAGGCGATCGAATATATCCACCGCAAACTCTTGGGTCGTCCTACTTACGGTCGTCCTGAAATGAATGCTTACTTTGATCTTGCCTCGAAGAAAGGCTTCTACGCGATCGTGGATGCGATGATTGGAACCAAGGAATATGAGCAAGCCTTTGGTGAAGACACCGTTCCCTATGAGCGCTATCTCACTCCCGCAGGTGTCTCACTTCGCAACAATCGCAACAGCACTTTGGGCGAAGAGAAAGGCACGAAGGTTGTGGTTGAGACTACACCTAAGTTTGTGCAACTCGGTCAAGTTGCTGAAGATCGTTCTTCTGTATCAATTCGCGATCGCATTAACCAAGGTGTAGATAAAAAGCGCGAACAACGCAAGATCTTCAAGCTCACTAATACCGATCCTGTGGAAACAGGGGCATTGGTACGCGCTGCTTATCGTCAAGTATTCGAGCGTGACATGGATGCTTATGTGGCAACTTCACAGTTCAGCCAATATACTTCCAAGCTGCTCAATGAAGAAATTACGGTTAAGGAATTCATCTTGGCGATCGGTACATCCGAGCTTTACACCAAGGAATTCTACGCCCCATTCCCTAACACCAAGGTGATCGAATTGGGTACAAAGCATTTCCTCGGACGTGCGCCCCTCGATCAAGCGGAAATCCGTAAATATAACCTGATTTTGGCAAACAGTGGTATTAAAGCTATGGTGAGTGGAATGGTTAATAGTATGGAATTCCTTGAAGCCTTCGGTGAGGATGTTGTTCCTTATAACCGCTTTGAGACTTTCCCTGCGGCTAACTATCCCAATACGAAGCAGCTATACGATCGCCTGACCAAACAGGACAACTCGATCGTTGTGCCTAGCTTTGCGACAGTCAAATCGAAGATTCCCACCACGGTTTAATTTTAATCAATAAAAAAGAGAGGAGGCAAAGCCTCCTCTCTTTTTTATTGATTATTGACAGTCAACTCAAGAAATACCTCTTTAATTTCGTTCAAAATGCGATCAAATATTTTTCTCAAAATGATTTTTTCCTTGACAAATAAATCGGGCGTTACATCAGATTCATTCAAAGAATTGTTATCCAAAAATAGGCAGCTTTCTTGATCGTCCATCAGCCATTCAACCTGAAGCAAAGCATCGCGATCGCCAAGTTCACTTTTATAACCTTCGCGAAACTCTAAAACTATGTCTGATGCATATCCATCTACTGATATATATCCTGTCAATTTGGCATGATAGCGGAGATTAAAATCTACAACATATCCAAGATTTATTAAAGCTTGTTCCACCAGCGCAAAAGTAGTCACTCACCTTACGCAGATAGAAATCCAAAGGATCAACATTTCAGGAAAAGGGTATAAAGGAGTATACTAGAGGAGGATTTAAGGATAACTATTCCTAAGAGACTACCAAGAAATAATAGATCCCATAGCTTAGGTTGATTTGCCGCAAATCTCAACAAACCATTTTTGAAGATCGTGTAGACGCTTAAGCTGTTTTTCAATTTCTGCCATGGCTGCAATAGTGAGCTTAACACCAG
>JAJAZG010000035.1 GCA_026785865.1 Pseudanabaena sp. CAN_BIN31 | reverse complement strand
GAATTTTTGGAATTCTGACTCTGTGACAATTATTGGCATAATGAATTGGGGGATGATGATCTGTTTTCGCTTGAAACTGTCATTATCCCTTTTTGCTTAATTCCTATCTTTTTTTAGCTTCAATCTTGTCCAAAGTCCAATCTGTATCAAGCATACAAAAAGTCGGGGATCTGTTCATTTGCAGTTTACTTTTTAAGCGCTGAAGTATTTAGCCATAGGGTGATGCACGATTAACGCAGTAGTTGATTGCTCAGGATAGAGTTGTTCGCTCTCATCCATCACTAAATCAACACGCTCAGAATCTAGCAGATCCAAGAGCTTATACTGATCCTGCATATTTGGGCAAGCAGGATAGCCGAAGCTATAGCGTGAGCCGTGATAGCGTTGGGCAAGAATATCGCGGATATTATCAGGATCTTCCGAGCTAAATCCTAGTTCATGACGAATGCGGGTATGTGTCCATTCGGCGATCGCCTCTGCCATTTGTACAGCGAGTCCATGAAAATAGAGATAATCGGTGTATTGATTCGCTTTAAATAAGCCTTGCGCGAACTCAGTTGCAATATGTCCAACGGTTACGGCTTGGAGCGGTAGTACATCAATAACTCCAGACTCTTTAGGTGAGAAGAAATCGGCAATGCAGAGACGGCGTAATGACTTTTGGCGCGGGAATACAAATGAGTGAATTGGTACGGCTGTTTTGATGTTATCAAGATCTTTCGGATCGTACACATAGACCGTATTTCCTTCAGCTAGTACAGGGAAGTAGCCATAAATAGAAGTCGGCGCTAATAACTTCTCATTAATGATCCGCTTTTTCCAAGTTTCTAGGATTGGATAGACTGTCTCTTGCAAAAATGCGTCATACACTTCGCGGGACTGATCCTGCGGTTTGCGGAATTGCCATTGACCTGCGATTAACGCTTGCAAATCGAGATTCCAGAATAGATCTTCATAGGGAATATCTTCAGCTTGGAAAATCTTTGTTCCCCAGAAAGGAGGAGTGGGACGCGAGATATTTGTATCAATAGATTCAGAGCGCTCGATATCAAGATAGCGTTCTGCCAGTAATGCTTCGCTTTTAGCTTTTTCGTCAGCCGCGCTTATGGCGTTAGTATCGTTGGCTGTTGCCAACTCATCAACTGCTAGATTCTCATCCAAGAATCCTGTGAAGTCTGCCCACTTCCCTTCAACTTTAGCGGGCATATATTTGTCCATAAAGTTAAGATCAGAGAATGCATCTTTACCGTAAACTACTTTGCCGTTATAGACATTTTGACAATCGGTATACACAAACTTGGGTGTGAGCGCTGCGCCGCCAAGGATGACAGGAACTGTAATACCACGATCATTAAATTCTTGAAGGTTATCTTTCATAAAGGCGGTCGATTTGACTAGCAATCCACTCATGGCAATGCAGTCGGCTTTATGCTCTTCGTAAGCTTTGACAATATTCTCAACTGATTGCTTGATGCCGATATTGACAACTTTATAGCCATTATTAGAGAGAATAATATCAACGAGATTCTTGCCGATATCATGCACATCGCCCTTCACGGTCGCAATTAGGAATACACCTTTATTAGAACCTTCCGCTTTCTCCATGAACTTCTCTAGAAAAGCTACGGCTGACTTCATTGTTTCCGCAGATTGAAGCACAAAGGGAAGTTGCATCTGTCCAGAGCCAAACAATTCGCCAACCACTTTCATGCCATCCAGCAAGAATTGGTTGATGATAATAAGCGGCTCATATTGTTGCATCGCGATCGCGAGGGCATCATCTAAACCAATGCGATCGCCGTCAATAATATGATTTTTGAGTTGCTCTTCGATGGGAGTATTGGCTTTATCAACCTTAACGCGCTTGGTTGAAACCCCTTCAAACAAGGTCGTAAACTCACCAAGCGGATCGTAAATACAGATATCGCCATCAAATTCGCGGCGATCGTAAATCAATTGTCGCGACACTTCTAATTGTCGTTCAGGAATGCGATTGAGCGGCACGATTTTACTAGCATGGACAATCGATGAATCCATTCCCGCTTTGATCGCTTCATCTAAAAATACTGAGTTAAGAACCACTCGCGAAGCAGGATTTAAGCCAAAGGACACATTAGAAACACCAAGCAATATATGGGTTTCTGGCATGGCTTTTTTAATGCGGCTAATCGATTCAATTGTCGCGGCTGCATTTTGGCGATCTTCGGCGATACCTGTAGAAATTGGCAAGGCGAGAGTATCAAAAAAGATTTCACTAGCTGGCATTCCTAGTTCTTCGGTTGCTTGCTTGTAAGCACGGGAAGCAATTTCAAACTTCTTGTCCGCAGTTCGCGCCATCCCATCTTCATCAATTGTACCGATGACGATTCCTGCACCATATTGCTTGGCAAGTTTGACGACTTTGCAAAAGCGCTCTTCTCCATCTTCATAATTAGTGGAGTTGAGAATACATTTACCACCCGCCACTTTTAACCCTGCTTCCATCTTTTCCCATTCGGTGGAGTCGAGCATTAGGGGCAGTGTGACATTAGTAACGAGCCGCGATACCAGTTCATGCATATCTCGCACGCCATCGCGTCCCACATAATCCACATTTACATCAAGAATATGTGCGCCTTCCTTGACTTGCGATCGCGCGATCGCCACTAACCCATCCCAATCTTCTGCATTAAGCAAATCACGGGTTTTTTTAGAACCACTTGCATTGAGACGTTCGCCGACAATTAGGAATGAATTATCTTGAATATAGGGTTGAGAACTATAAATAGAAGCTGCTGAAGGAACTACCAAAGGTTGACGCTGCTTCGGTTTGAAGTTTTTTGATATTTCAGAAAGAGCTTGAATATGCGCGGGAGTCGTACCACAGCAACCGCCGATCACTTGCACTCCCAAATCCTCGACAAAGTGCTGAAGATGGTCGCCTAAGTCTTCAGGCGTGAGTCGATAGAAGGCATGACCACCAACGTTTTCAGGTAAGCCAGCATTTGGTACACAGGAGACGACAAAAGGAGAATGTTCGCTCAAATAGCGCATATGCTCCTTCATCAAGTCGGGTCCCGTGGCACAATTTAATCCTAAAATGTCAATGGGATAGGGT
>JAJAZG010000034.1 GCA_026785865.1 Pseudanabaena sp. CAN_BIN31 | reverse complement strand
TTCTGACTCTGTGACAATTATTGGCATAATGAATTGGGGGATGATGATCTGTTTTCGCTTGAAACTGTCATTATCCCTTTTTGCTTAATTCCTATCTTTTTTTAGCTTCAATCTTGTCCAAAGTCCAACTCTTTAGAATGAGAGCGTGCAAACTACGCTCTCGCATTTAGACTAATTTTTGTTTGATTTCTTCAGGATTTCTAAATCCGATCGCGATCGCTTTACCATCTTTAACAAATAAAGGTCGTTTGAGAAGCATCGAATCTTTGGCATAGGCTTCAATCCATTGAATATGCGACCATGTTTCTTTTTCAGCACCGAGCGCTCGGTAAGACTGCCCAGAAGTATTTCGCATTAATCTTTCTCCTAAGACATTTACCCATTCAGCGATCGCGGTTCGAGTCGGCGGAAAATCTTTGGTGTTAATAAACTCGTAAGCAATGCCTTGACCATCTAGCCATGCGATCGCTTTTTTGCAAGTCCCACAATTGGGGATGCCATAGACTTTAATAGACATAAATTTACTGGAATTATGACTGGTTACTTCGCTATTGTAGCGGCATCACAAAATATAGCTGCTACTGGCGATCGCCACTGCGTCAATTTCATTATGAGCTGCTGCTTAGGTCGTTTCTCTATGAGGTTTCATTATTATCTGAATCATCATCTGGATCATCGGTAAAAGGTTCACCGAGCCATCGCTCTAACATTCGCCTTGTCTCAATCCGCAAGCCTTTAATCTCTCGATCATATTTTTTGTCCCTGCGCTCCAATCTTTCGAGTCTGTCTTGACTTCTAATTGTGGCCGTGACCATTTGATCGAATTTGGCATTGAGTGAGTTGTTGGTGGCTTCGATCGCTCTGGCATTGGACTCAACGATCGCTTCAATACGGGTTAGGTTCTCTGATGTGCGATCGACAATTGCACGGGTCTCAATCTGTTCTCCTTCGATCCTGTTTTGCCTTTGATACAAGCCTAGATTTGCTTGCGTCATTTGGCTAAGAACATCTTGCATTTGCTCGAAGGTCATGGTCATGGGGGGTTCCTCTACTATGTCGATGAACTAATTACTATTTGCTCTATTTCATCTGGCATTATTTATTCCCTATACCTTCAGCGATCGCCATCAGTTTTTTAAGTATAGCGATCGCCAAGTATGTTAGGACATAAAACCCAATAAGCAGATGCGGCGCTGAGCGCCGCATCTGCTTATTGGGTTTTGATTTAAGTGGGGGTAAAGGGACTTGAACCCATACGACCTTACAGTCAACGGATTTTAAGTCCGTAGCGTCTACCATTCCGCCATACCCCCTCAGGGCTTTGCTATTCTAACGCGAAACGTGTAAATTTACGATCAAAATTTTCTAAATTGTAGAAATCCACCCAAAAATATAGCCAGCGCTTTGCGCTGACTATATTTTTGCTACTTAAACTTCTTCGTCATCCCATTTATCTTTGGTGTAGCCTAGCTTGGTCGCAGCAGATTGTTCTACGCTGGTTAGGTCTTCCCAAAGTTTTTCAGCCGATGCAGGGATATCGTCGTCGCCTTCCCAGCTAGATTGTGTCCAGCCAAGAATGCCCCATAGCTTTTTATCCTCGCTAGAAAGATCGCCCCATTCGGGAAAATCTAATTCATCATCCCAATTTTCTTCATTCCAGCCCAACTGAGTCCAGAGGCTTTGTTCGGCACTGGTCAAATCTGACCAACTTAGCTCGCTCCAAAAATCATTAGGATCGCCAGTGACTTCACGGATAGTTGTCATAGAAATTTCCTCTTAAATTAGAGTTTACTTTGAGGTGATCATAGGTTTTTGTGGCTCTAAAAAGCAATAACTAAAATTTAACCTTTTTGGTCTGGCTTTAATTTTTATTTTGAAGCGAGTTGATCGTTTAAGCTGCGGTAATAAATTGTGCCAACGATCGCTAAAAATAGGACATAGGCGATCGCCTGAACTAGATAAAGCTTATCGGTGTAACCAAATAGTGAACTTAGCACCACTCCTGGGAATTTTTCGGCGGGTAAAATTTTGCTACCATTCCACACCATATTACCGAGAATGCAAGAATGCTCGCGAGCAAAATGTTCGTAATAGAAACAAATTGCCTCGGACTTGCGATCGCTTAGGGCAAGAATTTGCAAAGCAGTGTCAAAACGTGCGAGGGCGGAAATGACTAAGCCTGAAACGATCGCTAGGAGCATGAAGCCCATAATTTTAAAAAAGGCTCGGATATTAATCTGGATACCAAATTTAAATAAAGCAACAGCGATCGCGGTGGCGGCGGCAATTCCACTTATGGCTCCGAGGGCTGGCATAAATCCTTCTTGAAATTTAGAAGAAATAAATAAAACGACTTCAAAACCTTCGCGCAAAATTGCAAATAAAACTAGCCCAAAGATTCCTAATCCTGCTTTTTTGCCTTTGCCGAGTGCATTTGATAAAGAGCTTTCAACTTCTCCTTTGATCGCACGGCTCTGTTTTGTCATCCAGATCAACATCCATGTCAACATGGCGATCGCGGCGATACTAAACACGCCTTCGAGTAATGGCTCAAATATCGGTGCTAGCTCTGGGTTGCTAGCACTAACGCTTTGCATAAACCAATTAAAAATAATGCCAACGATCGCACTAATCACCAGACCAGCGCCAATCCCTGCAAATACCCAACGATTAAGATGCGATCGCTTGGCACGCTTTAGATAAGCCAAGACAATACCAATTACTAAGGCGGCTTCGACTCCTTCGCGCAAAGTAATCGCAAAGGTGGGAAGAGTTAAACTAAAGTCCATGTTTTTAAGATTTTGTATAAACTGTGGCGGCGGCTTGTTCGTTCCCTTTAATCAGTTCTGACATATCAGCAACTGACAGCACAGGTTTTTCAGGCGCAAGTGGGCTAGGGTAAGCTGGTTTTAGTTTTGCTAAACTTGCGGTAAATTGTTTGTGAGCATCGGGATAATCTTTTTGCATTGCTGGAGCAATATCCTTATACAACTGCTCGACATAGAGCGTGAAACCGCGTGAGTCTTGGTACTCAATAATTTCTTTGATTTTATTATTCGCGATCGCGGCTGTATATTCTGAGCTAGCAGTATCGAGAATTGTATTAATCACTTGTAGCGCCAACTTGGGTGATTGACGTTGGGATTCAGGAATGGCGGCGATCGCATTATCGATACTAGTCATTGCCTCATTATATTTAGTCGCAACCATCGGATCGCTAGGTTTAGATTTAATCAATTGCTGCAAATCGATCAGCGACTGCTTAAAATCTTTGACATTACGTTGTTTCAGTTGTCCTTCTACATCTGCATAAATTTCTTCAACAGGATGTCCGATGTGAGGAAGTGCTTGTTCGGGTTTCTGAACATCAATTAACTCTTTGGCTACGATCATGTGACCTTTCATCAGTCCCAACTTAGTCAAATAATCAACATCCTTAGCCTCTCCTGTCAGTTCGACAGTTTCTGTGCCAACCATATCTTTGATTTGTTCAAACTGTGGCGCAGTTATGACTTTCTTTGTAACTAAATCCTCAGTCTTCGCATAGGGACGCGCCGCCTGAATTTTGTTAGATAAACCCGCAACTCCTAACTTCGCTTCAAGCTTGTCTAGCTCCGACAAGATCGCCTCATTGATATTAATCTTGGCTTTACTATGACCGGTCATCATTGAGTCTTTTTGAGTCTCAGTCTTAGACCCAGATTTAGACTCAGTTGTCTCACTTGCGATTGGTGAACTTGTGACTTTAGGTTCATTGGTACAAGCGGAAATAGCGATCGCGCTGACCAAAGACAAAGCAAACAGTAGCAGGAAGGTTTTGGTTTTAACTAGAGCTTTAAAGTATTTGAGAATGGGAGAGAAAATTGCAAGCATGAAATTAAAAACGAATAAAATATAACTAGATGAATAACTGCCTATTAATGCAACTAAATTGCAATAACTGATTTAATCCCATTAGAACATGAACTTGCGAATTATTATCAATAAAATCAAAAAAACAAGAAGTGCTTTGTGCCGCCAATTTTTTTTGACTCTTAAGTAATTACATTAAATAATCCCATACAGCCAGCTTCAGCGATCGCATCTTGATGCGGATGAAACATATATTTACCCGTAAATCGATATGTCAACTCTAAAATATGCCGCTCGGCAGTTCCCATCGTGATCACATCGGTTTCTTCACTGGGAGTCATACTCCGCCCTGTCCGATATACCTGAAACATATTGGCATGGACATGAAAAGTCGCTACTGGGTCAAATTCAATCATGTTAAGGACATATAAACGCAATAGCTGATTTTGCTGCACTGCGATCGGTTGCTGCATATAAAAGTGCGGCAAACCATTAAATGCATACATTTCATTACGCCCATCCCCATTAGTGTCATACCCCGCCATGATCAAAACTATCTCATCCGCAGGGGGGCGAGGCGTTGGCGGATCGATGATAAACATACCGTACAACCCTTTGCCAATATGTCGTGCCACTGGCTCCACATGGCAATGATAGAGATGTACCCCATAGGGCAGCGCATCAAATTCATAAATAGTCGCCGCCCCATGCCGAATTGGTTTCACCCCATCCATCGCCGCCGCATGTTCACCATGAAAGTGTAACGAGTGCGAATGACCAGCTTGATTTGCAAAAGCAATTCGCACCCGATCGCCTGCCGTTGCTCTCAGGGTTGGACCTGGTACGCGATCGTTTACATTCCAAGTAATAAAGTCAGTCGCAGCATTTAACTTAACTGTTTTAGTTTTTGCAGTCAGTTGAAATTCGCGTACAGTGCGCCCATTTTCTTGGCTAACTTTGCCATAGTCAAATTCTCGCAAAGCCGCGATCGGATCGAGTCCACTGCTCTTAATTCGTTCCTGTGAAGCATCATTAAGCTGCATCGGTGGAATGACAATTTTTTTGGGTGGATTGTTTGGTTCGTTTTTGCGATCCAAGAATGCTATCGGACTACAGGCGATCGCGCCGCCGATCACCCCCATTCCAGCAAGCCCCAATGCCAATATTTTTCTGCGTTGCCGATCCATTAAGTCTAGCTACTTGCAAATAGTTCCTGTTTAGATTAACAAATTATCCAGATTTTTGTGAAATGTCGTATAACAGCGTAACGCTATTAAAGATTATCTTTTAAAGACTGATGAAACCACTGTGATAATTGTGGCGCTGGCTATCAATCCGAAAGCAAGGTTAACCAGTGATTGAGTTGCTTGTCGGTAAACATCAAATTTCTCATTAGATTTTTCTATGTCTGCCCTCAATACTACTGAGTCCGATTTCAGTTCGTTGAGTGAATCTAAAACTTGTTTTTGAAATTCTTCCTGTGACATTTATTTTTTACTCCTTATCGATATGTCAACTATACGTCAAGGGGATCTCATTATGAAAATCGCGGCAATCCTATTTAAAAACCTCTCAAGTGCTTTTCTAGCAATGATTTTAAGAGTTTGCAAGCTAGATAGCACCGCTACAAGTAGCTTACGAAATTGAGTAGTTTGCGATAATGGTTATTTACGCAAACTAACTAATTTCGTAAGCTGCTAAGCGCTTGTAAACGATTTGGTTAATGGTAACTACGATGGTTTTATCCAGTGCTGCATTGAATACTGTAATTTTGCCAGTTTCGGTGATCGCCAGAATGTCACCGCCGATCCTGCGATTTTTGTAGTTGCAAATTACAAAATCACCGATTTTTAAGCTTGCGATTTTGGGATTTTCTTCAAATTCAGTTTGCGATAATGGCACATCGAGTTTATTAAGCTGTGAAGCTGTTGCCAGTAAAGCATCTGAGAGATTCTTGAATAAAATCGCTGCGATTTTCGTAAGCTCACTCATGCTGCACGCTCCAAATGTGCGAGCGGAATCTTTTGCTCCATGCCAAATGTGGGACTGGTCACATTGGCAATTTTACCTGCGATATCTTGGATAGTGCCTGATCTGCCAGACAATCCGCCTACTCTAACAGTCACGCGATCGCCAACTTGCAACGGTGCAATTTCTACAGTTTTATTTTTGAATGTCAAATTTGCTTCATTTGCTTCATTTGCTTCATAAATGGCGTGGTTGTCAGGTTTATTTGCTTCATGAAGCAAATTATTTGCTTCATGGTGTTGATTTTGCTTCATGGGTGTTTCTAATGAAGCAAATGAAGCAAAATTATTTGCTTCATGGTTTGCTTCATTGACTGAAACTGCTTCTATATCTTGATTCTTTTCTTCTGATGAAGCAAATGAAGCAAAATCAGGATATATTTCAAAATTAGGTGATAAGACATTTAGAACGAAGAAGCCATGCATCGTCCTTTCGCTAAAACGCGCTTTAGGCATGATTTTCTGGATTGCTTGCTTCATCAGTCTTGATGCTTTGATCCATGGATCGAATCTTGATCCTTCGTCAAGCCATTCAATTTTCTTGTCGCCATTCATGTTGATTTTCACTTCTAAGATGCCTTGTTCGATGTACCAAGCTTGCAGACTTTCAAAGAGATCGCTTAATTTAATGCGCCCTTTACCATTTTCAAGTTTGATATCTGAAGCCCACCTGATTAGATGGCAACTCGCTTCTTTAGCTTCTTGGATTGCTCCCTGTAAAGGTTTGTAATCTACGCCGTCCACCATTAGGGTGGTGAGTGAGTCTAGCAAACGATTTAAGAGCGGTGGGCAAACATGGTTTTGAAGAAATTCGGGGTCGTTTTTGAATCTTGGATCGGCTGGTAGCTCATCGGGTGAGCTTGGATCGGTGGTGAAGCATTTCGCAAATTTAACGATCGCGTATCGTGATTCGATTGCTTTTTGCGCTCCCACAATTGATGGCGCTTCATTGCAATTAAGAAGCACGATACAAGCTGGTTTGATGGCATAGTCATCGATGTTTTTGCGCTCGATATCAATGGGGTCGCCAGTCAGGACGTTTTTTAGGGATTGCAGGCTATCCAAACTTAGGCGTGAATGGTTTTCTGATGCCCAATTGATACGGCTGTATTCAAGTTTTGCGAGTGGGAATTTTTTGCCCTCATCGTACTGTTGAAAATCTCTCAATGAACAACCTGTAATGCCACGCGAGAAAATCTCGGCAACTGCTTCTCTGAGCGTATCTTTACCATTTGAGCCGTCACCTTGCAGCAATAAACCGCGTAACCGATCGGGCATGATTTTCCGCACGGTTGCCAGGTCCAAACATGCGGCGATTGTTTTTAGGAATACGGCTCGCTGTGCATCATCAAGAGCGATGAGTAAGCGATCGCATGGTTCAGGATCGGCTGTTGGGTCGTACCTGACTTTGGAGCAATAGGTATAAACCAGATCGGGGTGATGCTTTCGCAATATCCATGTCGGTGTTTTGTTCTTCCAAATGATAGTCAGTACACCGTTTGCAAGATTTAAACCTGTGGGATTGACTGTGAGTGGGTCGATGCCAAACTGCACTTTCACCCATTTGAATACTGAATTTACGCTTTGCTCGTTTGCGTATTTGTAAGTGCGCTTATTGATGCGTTCGTCAAAGACAAGGTGTTTATCGCAAAATCCGCTAATGCTTCGCTTGGCAATGGCATCGGGTATGGGTTCATAGTGTGTGCCAGTCCATTTGTGAAGCATTTCATTGATGCAAACCCAGCGATCGGCAAATAGTTTTTTAAGGGCGATCTGGTTGAAATGTTCGGTTATAGGCACTTCGTCAGGATCGTATCGCTCTATTTCGTCGCTGTTATCTTCGGCAATTGGCTCGGCAATCGTCCCAAATTGCGCGAACTCTTGGCAGAATTCCTTGCCTCTATGCCCAAAATAGAAGAGTGTCTGGTCATACCGATTTCCGTTAGATGTTCGATATGGCGAATTGAAGTTGATCCTCTTTGATGGGTGCAGATAAGCGGTGCAAGCTTTCATGCACGACTGGAACCACTTGGCACTACTACTGGTATTCACTAATAAAAGTGTTTCGCCGATCTCGCAGTTTTCGAGTGTTTTGGCGATCGCCTTAGAAATTAGTGCGGCGCTATATGGAGGGTTTACCCATTTTTGCGGAAATTTAGACCAATCTTGAATTAGTGCATTGTCCTCTTTCGTGAAAAAAGATTTAGCCTTAATGACTTGATTGGCTAGATCATTTGAAAAGGGATCTAGATCGACGCCCCCTAAAAAATCCCTGCAAGGAGTAATAAACCATTCAGGCGTATAGTTTTCGTCACCTTCAACAACTTCAACAACTTCAACAACTTCAACAACTTCGGCAACTTCGGCAACTTCGGCAACTTCGGCAACTTCGGCGGCTTCGGCGGCTTCGGCGGCTTTGGCTTCTTTGGCTTCTTTGGCGGTTGGCTTAACGATGTAATCAACCTCGTCAAGCATCCTGCCCAAAAGTTGATCGCCAAAATGCTTGTAGGCATCGGTAATGTCCCACCCTTCTTTTGGCTTTTCGGGTGAAGGGACTGTGGCGATCATGGCGCGATCGCCTATCGCATCCCATAACTTCCTCGCTCCTGATTCGCCTGCATCATCTAGATCGTAAAAAATCACGATGCGATCATACTTTTCTAGCTGTGATAAATCTTTGGGGATAGCGCCTGCGCCACAGGTCCCGGTGCAAACACTGATATCTGAGTTGCTGTTGTAAAGCAATTGCCCTAGCAATAATGCATCCCAGTCGCCCTCGCAAATCCAAAGCTCTTTTCCTTCAGGCTCGTGAGTGAAATACCACCTCGCCGTCACGCCCGGCTGGGCTATTTGTTGATCGGGGCGATTTTCTTCTGGGAGCCATTTGTTTGGAAAGTATTTTCCTAAAAAATTGTCCGCCAAAAATTGGTACGGAATGAACAAGCATGGTGCGGTTTGCCAATCGTCGCCGAATTTAAATTTCTTGAAAGTTATACCGATCTTGAAGTTCTTGATTGTGGCGGAATCAATTCCACGCTCTGCCAAATAATGAAGCGCTTTCACTCCGTATGTCGAAAGAGGATCGAGCAAGGTTTTATGAGCTTTTTCGACTTCCTTGTTAGAAAGAAATTCAATAGGCTTGGGTGGTGATGCTGTGGGGATATAGGATTTTTCGATAGGTTCGGTGAATCCACAAGCTTCTCTGATTTGTTCGGTAGTACAGCCTCGATGGCAGTGATAAGCACCTCGATCATGCTCTTGTAATGATGCGGACAAATTGTATTTGCGATATCCTTCACCCTTTGTAATCAGGCAAGACGGACATATTGCCCTCCCCTGCGAACTGAATGAAACATAGTTGAATATTGAGAAAGTCATAGCTTTAGGGTTTTTGATACAAAAAAAATAGCGATCGCCTATTCCTCTCCCGTTGGTGAGTTGGCGATCGCGTGGTTAAGCTGCGATATCCTGTTTCTGGTATCTCTCGATAAAGCCGATCGCCTTATTCCAGTCTTCGTCGGAAAGCACTCCCGATCCGATTTGTTGGATGATGTCTGCTTCAAGCGCGATCGCTAATAAAGCGGCTCCACGAATTGCGTCAAATCTTGCAAATTCGTGAGGGCTTTCAGTACCCTCGGAAAGTCGGCGCGTTGCGGAGCGGTAGTAGCTTAGGTGGTAGTCGATTCTTAGGTCGTCCATTACTTTGCATCCTCCATGAGTTTTAATCCGACGCGATCGCATAAAGCCCGGATCAAAGCGAGTCTCTGTGAAGGATCTAATTCAGCACAGTTTTCTACCAAAACATAGTGGATGCCTTGGTAATCGAAACCAGTAAGCTCTTCCCGAATCTGCTCTGAAACTAATGCAAGCAATCCGCAGGTAGATTCGAGGTCGAAAGCATCAATCGCGGCTTCGATCTCTGGTTTGCATTTAATGCCGTAATAGGCAAGTGGTTGCATGGTGATTAATTCCTTGGAGATAAAACAGTGGCTGTAATCATTCGATTGAGACAATGAACTTTAAATGCCCACCCATCTTTGTCTGGGTTGAAGTAGCGCAAAATGATCTTGGTGTTGTAGTCCCTTTCATTCCAGTGCAGTGTTACCAGTTCATGAAGCTCAAATTGTGGATCGGGTATTTTCATGTGATTAGTGATCCGTGTGCAAGATGAGTGGCTGGTAGCCTTCTTCAATCAAAAATGCAAATACTCTTGAAAGTGTTTTCAATAGTAGGAATTCTTCAGGGCGGTTGATTCTGCCAGTGAATTCACCATCGCTTGATTGGTAGGAAATTCGGTATGGGCTTAGCCAGATGGTTGCTGTAAGATTGGGTTGCATAGTTACCTCCTAGTAGTGAATGCAAAAAAAAAAGAAGCGATCGCTCTATCTAGCCTCCTAGTAGTCGATCGCTTCTTCTTTTTTTGGGTGAAATTTTATTGATGAAATGCTTGTTATCAAGGCAATGCAAGAGCGCTGCTTCAGTTATGGCACTTAGATTATTGATGCGATGCTTAATGCTGAAAATGCGTAGCTTCTCATCAACTTCGGGGCTGATGTGTGTGGTTAGTCTGATCTTGTCTGTGGCAATCATACTTACTACTAGGTAACAATAATTGCAGTCTACTAGGTGATAAGTATACTTGTCAACTACTAAACAAGATTGCTAAGTACGCTTGTATACTTAGTGACAAGTTGACTTATCAACACATATGAACTTAACTAGCCGACAAAAATTATCAAAACTACTACTCGATCTTAGAGGTGCTAAGAGTCGCAGGTCTTTTGCTAGGGATATAGGAGTCACCGCCACTGCTGTTATCCACTGGGAGAATACAGACACTGAACCTGACGTTGAGCATTTATCTAAGATTGCAAAATTAGCGGGCTATAGCGTAGATGAATTGATTGCTCATCTTGAAGGTCGGACTACAAAAAAATCTGAAGGAATCCCCTTTGCTAGGCTTTTGACTGAGACATCAAGACTAAGTATCAATGAAGCCGCGCAACTTTACAGGGCTGTAGGTGATAGGTTGGTTGCGATCGCGGAAAGTGCTGGTAGGTAATCTAGATATGCTGTCTTTTATAGGTGCGTTTATATGTTTTGCGATCGCATTTGTGGGGGGATTATTCTTAATGATTTCTCTGATAAAAGGATCACCGCCACCAGCTACTACCATCAATGAGATAGCTAAGCGAAATAGATTGAGAAACAGACACATCCCTAGCACTCCCCCTCAAAGCTTTTACAGGCGAAACAGAGATAAGGACACAGACAGATATTTGTAATAAGCAATTTTAATTTTGCTACCGTAACCAATTACGACACCAAATAAGAAATTGGACTTTGGACAAGATTGAAGCTAAAAAAAGATAGGAATTAAGCAAAAAGGGATAATGACAGTTTCAAGCGAAAACAGATCATCATCCCCCAATTCATTATGCCAATAATTGTCACAGAGTCAGAATTCCAAAAATTC
>JAJAZG010000033.1 GCA_026785865.1 Pseudanabaena sp. CAN_BIN31 | reverse complement strand
GCTCACTATTGCAGCCATGGCAGAAATTGAAAAACAGCTTAAGCGTCTACCCGATCTTCAAAAATGGTTTGTTGAGATTTGCGGCAAATCAACCTAAGCTATGGGATCTATTATTTCTTGGTAGTCTCTAAAGTAAATTTAAAACGACTTCGTTCGTCCCCACGGTCTGTGAAAAAGCCACAAAAGAAGAAGACATATGACTCTAAACATCCTCATCTGTCTACCTTTCGGCTTCTTTCCGCCCAATAATTTAAAAGTCACCTTAACAGGGGTACTTCAGTCAACTCTTTACCTCTGTGTCTTGCTTTTGTTTACCGACAGTCCTATTACTGAGCTTATTCGATTCATATAGCAAATGCGCCAAGCCATTATCGAAAATCGCTTTGTCGAAAAATTTGGTCATTACCTAATGAAAGCTTCAAGTTCATCTTTTACAGAATAGATTCACCAATGATACGTTTATCGCTATATACCTCTCTCTGGATGATGTCTATAGCGATCGCGATTTTTGCGGTCAAAACACCTATCTAGTTAACTTGAAGTTTTTCTTCTTTGAGTCAGCCAAATTACTCCTAGGACTAGTCTTAGTCTTGTCAGCTGGCTTAGGAGCTATATTTGTTAACTTTTGGTAAAGCTCAATAAGTTTTGATACGCTAACTATACCGAAATTTTTTGGTTTTGCCGATCAAAATTTTCCTTCAAAAAATTAATTTACAACCAAAGCATCGGATGTAAAAAAAGATATTCCTAGGAAAACTAAAAAACCGAAAGACGATTTTGGTGAAGACTGGGGATAGATTGTATTCAAGAATACATTTGCTGATTTTCAATTTTGTTAACTTTTAAGTCATAGGATCTAGCTGTCGTGACTAGGTTTAGTGATTCTGCAATTTTATATATTATTTGATCATTTACGATTATCTGTATCTATTGCTTATTCACTCACGATAGTAAGACTTATCTTTTTAATGGTGTGAAGGAATGAAAAAAGTCAGTAATCTCTCAATTCTATTAGGCTTGAGCGTATTAGCCACGGCTACAGGCGCAAATGCCGAGTCTATCAATCAATCTCAAGTTCAGACAAAATCTACGGCAGTTCCAACTTTGCAGTCATCACTGCCTGTCACAGAAGTAAAACTGAGTGAATCACAAACGATTCGAGCAATCAACACAGAGTTAAATCGTCCCAAAGAAGAAGTAGCTCAAAATGTTACTTCTGTATCTCAACTAAGTGATGTAAAACCCACAGATTGGGCATTTACGGCTTTGCAGTCTCTAGTAGAGCGTTACGGATGTATCGCAGGTTATCCCGATCGCACATTCCGTGGTAAACAAGCAACTACCCGTTTTGAATTTGCTGCTGGCTTGAATGCCTGTCTAGACAAGATCAACGAAATCATCTCCGCAGGGCTAGCTGATAAAGTCAGTAAAGAGGATCTCGCCACTCTCCAAAAACTTCAAGAAGAGTTTGCTGCGGAACTTGCCACTCTTCGCGGTCGTGTTGATGCTCTCGATGCTAAGGTTGAGAAGCTTGAAGCACAACAGTTTTCTACAACCACTAAGCTTAGTGGCTTGGCATTCTTTAATGTCACAGGTGTGTCAAATGGAAATATCCTTAGAGAAAATGTTGGACCTTTAGGTGGTGTTCCGACAAGAACGACACCTCTTGCTCCCTCGTCGAACGTAACTATGAGTGGTTTAGTGTGGTTGAATCTAAATACTTCCTTCACTGGCAAAGATTTGTTAGTTACCCAGTTAGCGGTTGGCAATGGAAGTTCACCATATAACAACAATGTTTCAAGTGGTTTCTTCAATTCTACAGGTGTTCCATTTACAGACCAAACTGCTGGTGCTAATGCAAACCAGTTTGTTTTGCGTGAGTTGTCCTACGCTTTCCCTGTATCTGATAAAGCCACTTTAGTAGTTGGTCCTCGGGTCAACTTCTACAAGTATTTTGATGGCAATCGTTTTATCTATCCTTGGAATACAACCTTTAACTCGATCAACAGCACATTGTTGAGTAATGCTAAGCGTGGTGCTGGTGCAGTTTTCTTGACTCCTCTAGGAAATCAATTTGACTTTAAAATTGGCTATTTAGCTGAAAGCAACGAGTTTGGCGATTCTGGTGCTAATGCTGCTAATCCAACCACAGGCGGTTTATTTGGCGGTAACAATGCCTTGACTGCTGAAATTGGTTTCAAGCCAGTTGATGCTTTTAAGCTTCGTTTGCTATACAGCCGTACTAATCTTGCTCGTAATGCTGATGGAACAGTTGGTGGTGTTGGGTTTACTCCTTCGCTTCCAGGTACAGCATTTTCTCTTGGTGGCTTAAACAACGGACAGTCGGATGTTTTTGTCGCGAACTTTGATTGGCTTATTGCAAAGGGATTTGGTTTGTTTGGTCGCTATGGATATGGATCTACCAATCTCAATAAAACTTTAGGTGGATCTACCAATGTATCTATGCAAACCTTCCAAGTAGGCGCGGCTTTCCCTGACCTATTTAAAGAAGGCTCTCAGGCGATGGTCTCTTTTGCTATGCCATTTAGGTTCTCAGATCCCAACAACGTACTGCTCTCTGGTAATGGTGACGGGAATAGTACACAGTACGATCTGGAGTTTTCCTACATTTACCCTCTAACCAAGAATATTACCTTGGTTCCTTCTGCTTATTTTATCTTTAATCCTAATAACTTCAGTAGCAATCCAACTATTTTTGTTGGCAACTTGCAAGCAGTGTTTAGCTTCTAATCAGAAGTTGTAAACCTATAAAAACAGAAGTATACGCAATGCGTATACTTCTGTTTTTATGTGTAAGTATATAAGACTAATCTTTTACTGGGAAGGGAGTATTTAGGAATGAAAAATAAATAAGCTATGCAAAATAAGAAAAATAAACTATGCAAATGAGACTAGGCTCAATTAGGGCAATGTTTTTTATTGAAAACAAATGCATAAGTTAATTATTTTTCATTCCTTAGTAATACATTTGTTGCGAGTAATGTTTGTTAAGTTCTACTTTCGGTGTAGATTTCTCGTATTAGTTTTTTTTAACTCGCGGTACACTCAATTATTTGAAAGTATGAAGGCATTCTGATGGGGTGACAACGAGTAGCCAGCAGTTCTCATTATAAAAATTGGGTTCATAATCTAAAATAAGAAATATCTCTGAGCCATTGGTAACACCGACGCAGGTTCGCAAGTTAACAATTCATCATCAGCTCTCACTTCATAGGTTTCCGAATCAACTTCCATATGTGGTAAAGCATCATTCAGCTTCATATCGAGTTTACTAATATTTCGCGTACCCTTAACAGCAAGCACCTGTTTTTTTAAGCCTAATTGATTAGGAACATCGCGTTTCATCCCAATTTGTGACATAAAAGTGAAAGATGTTTGCGCGATCGCACCGCCATAACTGCCAAACATCGGACGCATATAGACAGGCTGCGGTGTGGGAATACTGGCATTAGCATCACCCATCTGTGACCATGCAATAAAGCCACCCTTAATCACCATTTCAGGCTTCACACCAAAAAAGGCTGGTGACCACAGGCAGAGATCGGCGATTTTGCCAACTTCAATGGAACCGACATATTCTGAAATACCATGAGTAATCGCAGGATTAATCGTATACTTCGCAATATATCGCTTAGCGCGAAAATTGTCAGCACGAGTCGCTTCGGGGCTAGAGAGAACACCGCGTTGCACCTTCATTTTGTGCGCCGTTTGCCATGTGCGAATAATCACTTCACCAACTCGACCCATTGCTTGCGAGTCAGAGGAAATCATACTGAATGCACCGAGATCGTGAAGAATATCTTCGGCGGCGATCGTTTCGCGACGGATACGGGATTCGGCAAAAGAGACATCTTCGGGAATGTTAGGATCAAGATGGTGACAGACCATCAGCATATCGAGATGTTCGTCTAAAGTATTTAAAGTGTAAGGACGGGTGGGATTTGTGGATGAGGGAAGCACATTTGCTTCACCGCAAACCTTGATGATGTCGGGAGAGTGACCGCCGCCAGCCCCTTCAGTGTGGTAAGTATGGATGGTGCGCCCTTTGAAAGCTGCGATCGTATCTTCCACAAAACCTGCTTCGTTGAGTGTGTCAGTATGGATGGCGACTTGAATATCGTAATTCTCGGCTACGCTCAGACAGTTATCAATCGTGGCAGGATTTGTTCCCCAGTCTTCATGAAGTTTGAGCTTGATTACGCCAGCTTCGACCTGCTCAATCAGCCCTTCGGGTTGACTGCAATTGCCTTTACCCGCAAAGCCGATATTCACAGGAAAAGCATCGGAAGCCTGAAGCATACGGCTGATATTCCAAGGACCAGGCGTGCAAGTGGTGGCGTTGGTTCCAGTGGCAGGTCCTGTACCGCCGCCGATCATAGTTGTTACGCCAGATGCGATCGCAACTTCGATTTGCTGTGGACAGATGAAATGGATATGGGTATCGACACCACCTGCGGTGAGAATGCGACCTTCTCCTGCGATGATTTCTGTACCTGGCCCGATAATGATATTCACATTGTCCTGAACATAAGGATTTCCCGCCTTACCGATCGCAACAATCTTGCCATCTTTAATGCCCACATCTGCCTTGACTACGCCCCACCAATCAAGAATCAGCGCATTCGTAATCACGAGATCTACGGCTCCATTGGCATTGGTAATCGGTGATTGCCCCATGCCATCGCGAATTACTTTTCCGCCACCAAATTTCACCTCATCGCCATAGGTGGTGTAGTCACGTTCCACCTCAATAAATAATTCTGTATCCGCTAATCGGACTTTATCACCAACCGTCGGTCCATAGGTTTCCGCATAAGCGCGGCGAGACATTTTATAACTCATCAGTTTAATTCTCCAATTTGCCTTCAACTAAAGCATTAAATCCATAAATCTCACGACTGCCCACATAGGCGACTAGATTTACATCCTTCTCATCCCCTGGTTCAAAACGGATCGAAGTACCCGCAGGAATATCAAGGTGCATTCCTTTTGCGCGATCGCGATCAAATATCAAAGCGCGATTCGTTTCGTAAAAATGATAATGCGAACCAATTTGGATCGGGCGATCGCCTGAATTGCCAACTTTGAGCGTTATCACTTCGCGCCCAGCATTCAATTCAATTTCACCGTCTGGGGTGATTATTTCACCGACAATCATAGTTTTATCTCCATTGTTACTTAATTAGGATGTGGTGCTTCGCACCACATCCTAGATGTTTAGAATCTGAGCAGCAGTTAAATCTAATTCAGGAAAAGTCTGAGAAATAATTTTGTCATCTCCAGCAAATTTAGTTGTTTGATATTTACCATTTTCATCTAATAAATTGACAAAAACTGTCTGTACTTTAGGATTACCTAAAAAATTACGGCTAGCGATCGCTAGATAATCAACGATCCAATATTCAAGAATACCCATGCGTTCGTATTCTTCAAACTTGTCAATATAATCATCCTCCCAGTTTGTAGAAGTCACCTCAACAGCTAACTGAAGCGGTTCTAGTAAAGCGGAATAGTCAGATAGATTAAATCGCCAAATATCACGATTAATAATGCTAATATCGGGAACTCTACCTTGTAACATGCCGTTATTTCTTGTAGTTTTTATACTTACATTCTGACGTACAACAAAATTCAGATCCAGCCGATCAATTTCGCGATCAAACTTTTTATAAATAAAAGCCACAATATCTTCGTGGTGTCTAGTATTTGCCACTTTGACTATTTCTCCATCAACAAGCTCATAACGTCCATCTGTTGGATAAATCCGTAGAAATTGTTCAAAGGTTAGTTTTGTCTTTAACTCTGTTTCTACTTGTTCGTTTTTGGGTGTCGCGATCGCAATCATCTCAAACCTCCATAAAGTATTTGGAAATTAATTAACGAATTGGTTGATGTACTGTAACCAGTTTAGTACCATCAGGAAAAGTTGCCTCCACTTGCACATCATGAATCATTTCAGAAATGCCTTCCATCACATCTTCACAGGTGAGTAAAGTTGCGCCGTAAGACATTAACTCAGCAACTGTGCGACCTTCTCTTGCTCCTTCCATAATTTCGGCAGTAATAAAGGCGATCGCTTCAGGATAATTTAATTTCAGCCCTTTAGCTTTGCGGCGCTCAGCTAACAGAGCCGCCGTAAAAATTAGTAATTTGTCTTTTTCTTGAGGCGTTAGCTGCATGGATAGTTACCAAACTCTCGGTACACAAATTGGTCTATTTCTATAGGATACACGCAAAAGCTGCCAAATCTGCTGAAACCATCTACGCGCATCACTAGAAGAGTCGCCACGATAACGACAGACTAAACCGAAGATTGATCGCGTTACTCCCGATGTCCCTTGATAGTTGCCATCTTCCCAAGTAGAACGAATCTGACTAACTAACTCAGGTTCAACCTGAGAACCAACAAAAATAAAACTCGCGGCGATCGCACAGTTGTTTAATCCATTAGGACTCTCTAACATTTCTGAGTTTCCCTGTAAATGTTGTCGATCAATCCATAAAGGGCTTTGATCGCGCCATACTTCAGTATGCGATCGCCAACTACCATTGAGAAACTTCTCGCCACGAGCCGTGCGACCAAACCTGACTATTTCCCACATGGTGCAGGTTGCAGACGGAGCTAGCTCAATCCTTGTAGTCTGACGATATTGTGACTCGGCAAATGCGATTGTTTCTTGAGGAAACCATTCTAAACTTGCGCCCTCGTCGATACGAATATGGATGTTTTGTAAAGATTCTGCACCAGTGCTGCGATAGATTTTACTAGCTGTAGCCGTAGTCAGCAGAGCTTGGGTATTGGCATGGAGATGGATTTTTGCTATTAGGCGATCGCCACCAACTAAACCACCTGCGGTATGTAAAAGAATACAATGGCAAACTTCTTCACCTTCAGGATAAAACGATCGCTGAATTTTCCAAGGAGCAACTGTGTAACTGCGGATTAACTGCGTTGATAATTTTTTCCTACCAAATTCTAATTCTAATTCTCCAGTCCATGAAGCACGCATATTAATACTCAAATAAATATTTAGTTGATAATTGATTTAGTTTGAGAATTTCATCGTTT
>JAJAZG010000032.1 GCA_026785865.1 Pseudanabaena sp. CAN_BIN31 | reverse complement strand
GCTCGTTATTGTAATCCCGCGCCATAAGTTCTTATTAGCATCATAAAAATGACATACCGTAAAACGCTAATCCCCTTTCTCGCTGCCGTTAGCTGCCAAATCCTCATTGCTGACAGCGTTCCTGCCACAACCACACCTGATAGCGGTAATGTGATTCAATTAAATGGACAGCCTTGGTCAGGACGCTGGATTAGGACAGTGGATCAAGGACAGCAAAGCTTGTATGTGCAGGAAGATTGGCTGACAGGTGGTTTAGGCGTACAGATGCTGGATTCGGAAAAAGCCGATCGCCAAAGATTGCGATGGTTTTCTAGTCCATTATTTTCGCGAGTTGCTTTCGATAAAACAGGGAGATTCCGCTATCTCGATATTGCCCCATTTGCAGAGCAGTGGCGGACTGAAATCAAGGGAAATTCTCTCAATATTTATACGCCTGACACAAAAATGCAAGCTGTCCGCCGTAGCAAACAGGCTTGGGGCGATCGCGTTGTGATCGATCTCAATCGGCGCACTCCTTGGCGAGTCAGCCATCAGGGCAATCTGATTACTGTCGTTGTATCGGCAGAAGTTGCAGCCGATTTGCCTATTGGCACAAATGCGATCGCGGGTAACTTGGTGAAGTCGGTTAATGTGCAGCCACAGGGCAAATTAACCCAAATTCAGATTCAAACCAATGAATCGATTGATCCCGCGATCGAGATGCTCAGTAGTCCCACTCCTAAACTCGTGATCGATTTACGGCGCGACCATGTACCACCTAGTTTGACAGTGCAATGGACAGAAGGATTACGCAGAATTGAGCGGGTTGTGGAAATTCCCAATAAACCGAAAACCGATAAAGATCCCAAAACGCTTAAATTCGCGGTTACGGCTTTAGAAGTTGATTTGAAGTCACCACGATTAAAATTACGCCCAATTTGGAGTAATCCCGATGGATCGCCCAATGGCATTGCAGGATTGATGACAGTTCCCAAAATGGCGGAACAGGCTCAAGCCGTGGGCGCGATTAACGCAGGCTTTTTTAATCGGATTCGTAAGCTTCCAGTTGGTGCAGTGAAGCAAGGAAATCGCTGGATCTCAGGAACAGCATTAGTCAGAGGCGCGATCGCTTGGAATGAACAGGGTGAAACACTCATTGATCGCCTGAATTTCAGTGAAGAAATCAGTACCGCGACTCAAGAAAAAATTGTCCTCACTAATCTCAATAGTGGCTATGTCCAAAAAGGAATCGCTCGCTATACGCCCAACTGGGGCAGTATGTATTCGCCAATCACTGAAAACGAACTTCTGATTGTGGTACGAGGCGATCGCGTAGTTTCTCATTATCAAAGCAACGCCGTTGGTGTGGGACAGATTGCCATCCCTAGCGATGGATATATTCTAGTGGCAAGACAATCGCCTGAAGCTGCTAAAAAATTACCTGTGGGCATGGTTGTGCGCGGTCGTCAGTCTTTCATTCCTGACAAATTTGCTAGCTTTCCGAACTTAATTGGCGCGGGTCCACTGCTGCTTAAAAATGGCAATCTATCTCTAGATGGAAAAGCCGAACAATTTCAAGCAGGATTTGATACTCAAGCCGCCGATCGCAGTGCGATCGCCACAACCAAAGAAAAAGGAAAGCTCATCCTTGCCACAGTTCACGCTGCACCTCAAGGGGTTCGACCAAATTTGCTCCAAACTGCGGAAGTCCTCAAAAAGCTTGGCGCGATCGATGCGCTTAACCTTGATGGTGGTAGTTCTTCAACCCTTTTCCTTGGTGGCAATGTTCTCAATACAGATGTGAGCGAGATTGCGCCAGTTAACAATGCGATCGCTATTTTTATCACGCCACCACCAAGCAAACCCCAGTTTTAGGTTGCGGCGCTCCGCTAATTCTTAAATGTATGCAACGCCGCATCGCGACGGTTTTTTGCTTGGATCTAGACAAACTCGACATCTTCGTAAATGTCATTGATCGATATTTCTAAAGCGATCGCCTCAAATTGGATTATTGACTCCGCTCCAAAAATTTCAGGCTGCCAATCGTTGCGACGACGATAAATTGTGAGGCTAGGTCGATCTTGGGAAATGAGAATATATTCTTGAAGTGATTCTAGATTGGGATAATTACGAAGCTTCTCATTACGGTCAATGCGCTGGGTCGAGGGAGAAAGAACTTCGATAATTAGACAGGGTTTTGTTTTGCAATAGCGATCGCGATCTTGAGCATCACAAACCACAGAAAGATCGGGATAATAAAAAATCTTAAGGTTAGGAATCCAAATTTTCATATCCGATGAAAATACCCGACAGCCTTTGCCACGAAGTTTTGTTCTTAGTAATGAATAGAGATTTACGGCAATCAAGCTATGCTGCTCACTACCGCCAGACATCGCATAGATCTGTCCATCAACAAACTCATGACGGCGATCGCTAGTCAATTCAAATTCAAAATATTCTTCTTCAGTGAGAATTTGGGGTTCTACTAAGGCATACATTAGTTTCTCTCGATTTTAAGTATGGGATCTAAGTGTAATAAAAACCAAAACCTAAAAAGCTGTGGCGCACGCTGTGCG
>JAJAZG010000031.1 GCA_026785865.1 Pseudanabaena sp. CAN_BIN31 | reverse complement strand
GTGATCTAACCATGGGCAGGATGAAGCTTGGGTAACACCAAGTGGAGGTCCGAACCGACTGATGTTGAAAAATCAGCGGATGACCTGTGGTTAGGGGTGAAATGCCAATCGAACCCGGAGCTAGCTGGTTCTCCCCGAAATATGTTGAGGCATAGCGGTATTGATTATAGTCTGGGGGTAAAGCACTGAATCGGTGCGGGCTGGGAAACCGGTACCAAATCGAATCAAACTCTGAATACCAGATGCACACAATGCCAGTCAGACTGTGGGGGATAAGCTCCATGGTCGAAAGGGAAACAGCCCAGATCACCAGTTAAGGTCCCAAAGACATCGCTAAGTGATAAAGGAGGTGGGGATACAGAGACAACCAGGAGGTTTGCTTAGAAGCAGCCACCCTTGAAAGAGTGCGTAATAGCTCACTGGTCAAGTGTCCCTGCGCCGAAAATGAACGGGGCTAAGCGATGCACCGAAGCTGTGGGATTAATATATTAATCGGTAGGGGAGCGTTCTGTTGTAGGTAGAAGCATTAGCGTAAGCAGATGTGGACGAAGCAGAAGTGAGAATGTCGGCTTGAGTAGCGCAAATGTATGTGAGAATCATACACCCCAAAAACCCAAGGTTTTCTACGCAAGGCTCGTCCACGTAGAGTTAGTCGGGACCTAAGGCGAGGTCGAAAGGCGTAGTCGATGGACACAGGGTCAATATTCCCTGACTATTAAGTTGGAGCATATACTCGACGCATTAGAAATAGTCACGCCCTAATTGGATTGGGAGGACTCTACGGAGTCCGTGTGATGAAAGGTAGTGCCAAGAAAAGCGGTATATGTGATGAAGGCTTAGTACCCGTACCCTAAACCGACACAGGTGGGTAGGTTGAGTATACTAAGGGGCGCGAGATAACTCTCTCTAAGGAACTCGGCAAAATGGCCCCGTAACTTCGGGAGAAGGGGTGCCATCGCAAGATGGCCGCAGTGAAATGATCCAAGCGACTGTTTACCAAAAACACAGGTCTCTGCAAAGTCGAAAGACGACGTATAGGGGCTGACGCCTGCCCAGTGCCGGAAGGTTAAGGAAGTTGGTCAGCGAAAGTGAAGCTAACGACTGAAGCCCCGGTGAACGGCGGCCGTAACTATAACGGTCCTAAGGTAGCGAAATTCCTTGTCAGGTAAGTTCTGACCCGCACGAAAGGCGTAACGATTTGGATGCTGTCTCGGAGAGAGACTCGGCGAAATAGGATTGTCTGTGAAGATACGGACTACTTGCACCCGGACAGAAAGACCCTATGAAGCTTTACTATAACCTGGAATTGGGTTCGGGCTTCTCTTGCGCAGGATAGGTGGGAGACTATGATATTGTCCTTGTGGGGACAGTGGAGTCAACGGTGAGATACCACTCTGGAGAGGCTAGGATTCTAACCTTGACCCGTTAGCCGGGCGAGGAACAGTTTCAGGCGGGTAGTTTGACTGGGGCGGTCGCCTCCTAAAAGGTAACGGAGGCGCGCAAAGGTTCCCTCAGGCTGGTCGGAAATCAGCCAAAGAGTGTAAAAGCATAAGGGAGCTTGACTGCAAGACCAACAAGTCGAGCAGGGACGAAAGTCGGCTTTAGTGATCCGACGGCACAGCGTGGAATGGCCGTCGCTCAACGGATAAAAGTTACTCTAGGGATAACAGGCTGATCTCCCCCAAGAGTTCACATCGACGGGGAGGTTTGGCACCTCGATGTCGGCTCATCGCAACCTGGTGCGGAAGTACGTGCCAAGGGTTGGGCTGTTCGCCCATTAAAGCGGTACGTGAGCTGGGTTCAGAACGTCGTGAGACAGTTCGGTCCATATCCGGTGCAAGCGCAAGAATATTGAGAGGACTCCTCCTTAGTACGAGAGGACCGGGAGGAACGCACCGCTGGTGTACCAGTTATCGTGCCAACGGTAAACGCTGGGTAGCTATGTGCGGAGTGGATAACCGCTGAAAGCATCTAAGTGGGAAGCCCACCTCAAGATGAGTATTCTCATGGGATAACCCAGTAAGGTCACAGGTAGATTACCTGTTTGATAGGCTTTAGGTGTAAGTGTAGTAATATGCGTAGCCAAGAAGTACTAATAGACCGAGGGCTTGTCCTCAATAACTTACGCGATTTACGAGCAACGAAATTACTATTACTGTGCAGCTTTCAGGGTTCTTATCAAGTAGACCCTATAAGTTTGCTTGGTGTCTATGGTGCGGTGGAACCACTCTGACCCATCCCGAACTCAGTTGTGAAACGCTGTCACGGTGAAGATACTTTAGGGGTAGCCCTACGGGAAAATAGCTCGATGCCAAGCTTAATACTAAAACAAGAAAGCCCGAAAGAACTAAGTTCTATCGGGCTTTCTTGTTAGCGTTTGATAACGCGATGTTGAACTTTTCTCTAAGAAACAGCACATTCCTCTTTATAGTTGAAGACACGATCGCCCCTTTCTTTTCTAATTGCAAATAGACTCAATCATGCGATTAGCTTGAGAACTATAGCCGCCGCCGAAGAGATTGAAATGATTGAGAATGTGATAGAGATTGTAAAGAGTTTTGCGTTGTTGATAGCTTGCATCAAGCGGATAGGCAACTTGATAGGCTTGATAGAACTGCGACGGGAATCCGCCAAATAATTCTGTCATTGCTAAATCAACTTCGCGATCGCCAAAATATAAGGCAGGATCGAAAATTACAGGCTCACCATTTACAAAGGCAGTATTACCACTCCAGAGATCGCCATGCACCATTGATGGTTGCGGTTGGTAATTATCAAAAAATCTTGAGAGAGATTCATAGATTTTTTCTTCAGCAATAGTACATCGCCAACCTTTACGCTTTGCTAAATGGATCTGAAAAGCAAGGCGATATTCAATCCAAAAACTAATCCAATCCTTTGTCCAATAATTAATCTGTGGCGTTGCCCCAATTGCATTATTACGATCCCAGCCAAAACCGCGATCGCTTGTTACCCGATGCATCGCTGCCAGATTTCTGCCCATTGCTTCCCAATCTTGATAACCGCCAAATTCTAGACTTTCTATTGTCAAATAAGCCACATCGCCAGCGATTCCCCAACAAATGGGCTTTGGCACGCGAATCGTGTCGGTTATGTGGATTTGCTTGAGGGCGATCGCCTCAGTCTCAAATATATCTAAGTAGCTTACCTGATTAGTTTTGATGAAAAAATCACGCTGACCATCAGATATTTTTGTTGCTTGATTAATGCATCCGCCTGACTGTCCTTGTCGGCGATCGCTAACAAATTTCTTGCCAGTTGCTTGCGAGATGGCGACCTCAATTTCATCCCACATGATCTTTATCCAAAATTGATTCACTGACCAGATAATTACTTTGCCTCCATTCTCTTGCGATACAGCATTGGCTCGCTTATCTCAAACTGGTTTAAAAAAAGCTTTAATCTTCTCAGCAAATAGATTGGGATTCTCGAAATGAATATTGTGACTACAGCCAGTTATAATTTCTAGTTTTGAGAACTTGCATATCTCTGCCATTTGACGATTTATTTGGACAAACTTGGGATCTAACTCACCCGCAATTAATAGCAACGGAATTTCATTTTCTGAGAGTTTTTCCCATAATGATGGCTGTATTCCTATGCTGAAATTGCGTAAGGATTTAGCTAGTTGAGATGGAGAGTTATTTAGTCTTTGCTCTAACATTTGTGCAAAATTTGGATGCGATCGCATGTTTGCGAAAATTGATTGCTGGTACCAATTTTCCAGAAACAAGCGAAAGTCACCTGTTTCTAGTTTTGTTGCTAGCTGTCGATCTTTAGATCGACGATCGCTTCTTTCGACTTTTGTTTTCAAACCTGCGGACGCTGATTCGAGAATAACTCTAGAGAAATATTGTGGAAAATGGAGAGCTAGATATAAAGCTAACCTACCGCCCATGGAGTAGCCAACTAAGAAGCAGCGCTCCACACACAGTAAATCTAAAAATTTAACAACAAAATTAGCAGTGGACTGAATTGTGTAGTAATGATCGTGATCAGCTACTTGATCGATAACTTCAGTCTGACCATGCCCTAGTAAATCGATCGCCACACAATAAAATTGTTTAGATAAAATTGCGATCGCTTGTTTAAACTCAAAGCGATCGCCCATAAATCCATGTAAAAATAAAATTGGAGGGTAGCTAGGATCACCATCTAGGGAGTAGCTAAAACAATAATTATCAATTTGCAACTTGAGTGACATAATCATCCGTGGCGATCGCTAAGTTACTTAATTAACGAGCAGCTACGGCTTCGCGGACAGGAATTACGGTTACGGATTTGACATCTTTGCTCTGGTTGCGAGTATCGTTAATGCTAACAACTGTATAAGTTTTCGTATTGTCAGCCCGAAATACATCACCCACTGCGAGCGGTTTGTTGTATTTCAGTGAGCCAATAAAGCGTTGGTGAAGATCTGTCATTAAGTACTGCATAAACTCCTCGTTCAATATTTAAAGTCTGAAAGCGCGATCGCCGCATACATAAAGAATATGTTGCTTCTGCCATCTGTATACCACTGTTTCTGCGATCGGTATATAACATTTCTTATATTTTTTTGTAACTTAGTCACTTTTTGGCAAACACTTAGAGTAGCGCTACAAATTCTTAAGTAGTGTCCATGTCCTAAAATGTAACTTTTCTATGACTTCATCGCCTGCGAACGAACTTGATCTTGACTATGCGTTGAGTGCCTATGACTATGAATTACCGAGCGATCGCATTGCTCAAGATCCAGTCACACCAAGGGATGCTTCGCGATTATTGGTGATCGGTAGCGACCGCAATTTACAGCATCTGCACTTTTACGATCTGCCAGATTTTTTGCAAGCAGGAGATTTACTAGTCTTTAATAACACCAAGGTTATTCCTGCAAGGATGTATGGACATAAGATTTCAGGAGTTCCTGTTGAGATTTTGTTGACGGAGCCAGTGGGACACGATCGCTGGTTGGCATTGGTCAAACCTGGTAAGCGCCTGCCGATTGGTAGCACGATCATATTTGCTGAAAACGTCAAAGCGACGGTCGAAAGTATTGAGACAACTACTAGAGCGCGAGAATTGCAGTTTCATATTCCTGCTGGCGCTGACCTTGACAAAATTATTGAGCAACTAGGGACAGTCCCTCTGCCTCCCTATGTCACGGATTCCCATGCCGACCCTGCACGCTATCAAACTATCTATGCCGAGATTTCTGGCGCGATCGCTGCACCAACGGCGGGTTTACATTTTACGGATGAATTATTTCAAAAGCTACAGGAAAAAGGCGTTGATAAAGCCTTTGTGACTTTGCATGTGGGGATCGGCACATTTCGTCCTGTGGAGACGGAAGATATCACGCAGCATGTGATGCACAACGAATGGTGCGAAGTAAATGAAGAAGTGATCGTCAAAATCAAAGAAACTAGGGCGCGGGGTGGTCGGATCTTTGGCGTGGGTAGTACGGTAGCGCGATCATTAGAAAATGCCAATTTTCAGGCTTTTAAGGGCAAAACGAATTTGATGATTTATCCTGGCTATGAATGGAAAGTTTTGGATGGGATGGTGACTAATTTTCATTTGCCCAAGTCAACTTTGCTAATGATGGTGTCGTCGTTTTTAGGTAAAGATGGGCGCGAGTTTTTAATGTCGGCATATCAAGAGGCGATCGCCAAGGAATATCGTTTTTATTCATTTGGTGATGCGATGTTGATCTTGCGATAAAAGACGGCGCTTTGCGCTGTCTTTTATCGCTACAAGTACATTGAGTAATTAATGTCAGGTGGAGCGATCGCCAGTAATAGTTTTTGGGTAATTCTGATTAGTAATAATCGGCTAATCGCGATTTCGCGAGGCACTCCAAAAATGCGACAGCGATCGTAAAACTGTAAAAAAGATTCAGTAAGCGATCGCGATAATTTGTATTTATTTAAAATCGAATAATCTTTTTCTTCTAGGTTTGTAGAAATATCAAAAATCTGCATGATCAAATTAATTTCTACAGGTTCTCCAAACTTTAGGTTTTGAAGATGATATTCACTAAATAAATTCTCTCGATTTGCTAATCTAATTAAGGCACAACAGCGAGCATAAGCATATTGTGTCAATAATTCAGTTTTAAGTATCTTGTTAGAGGCAAGGGGCTTAAGCACCTTGTTAAGGCTATTAAAAATTTCCATTGTGAGTAACTTATTTTCACAATCTGCTTCAGGTAATTTCTCAGCAGGAAGTATCGCAATATTATTATTAATTCTCAGAGGCTGCCAATTATCTAGGGAAAGTAAATTTTGGGATATATATTGCTCACTCAAGAAAATATTTAGCCAACCTTTGCCCAATGCTTGGATTTGCCATTGTGAGGAGATTTCTAAGTTTTGTGAACAGGTTTGCGCGATCGCCTCCGCAATTTGAACGGGACTAAGATTTAAACGATTGGCGATCGCCAAGGCGATCGTTGATGTGTAATGTGCGTCATATTTGGGATAGCCAATCTCAAGTGGGATTTTACTAGGATCGAGCAAAATTTTGAATGCTAAATTAATCGCATCAGCGATCGCCTCTTGAATCATCCGCGATGGAGAAATGAACTTCACAAATTAACTCTATTTCATGCGCGGTAAACGTAAAATATTTGGCTTTTTGGAAAGCGGGTTAAGTATTTGATTTAGCGCTCTTAATTGCTCAGGCGTTCCCATCGAAATCAAGACATCACCTTGCAAAAGCTTCGTATCGCCATCAGGGCCCGCGATCAAATCGCCATCAGCACGCCGAATCGCTAATACTAAAACGCCCGTCTGCGATCGCAAACTCGCCTTCCTTAATGAACTTCCCACATAACTAGAATCATCAATGCGGTATTCTTCAATATAAAATGAGCGATTTTCGCCAGCAATAATCCCGTCCACAAAGTCCATCACCTGTGGGCGCAGCGCCATCGCCGCCATCCTCTTACCGCCTGTAATATAGGGCGAAATTACTTCATCGGCTCCACCTCGGCGCAACTTTTGCATCGCCTCCTCGGTGCTAGCTCTGGCGATTGCCCTGATTTCAGGATTTAAAGTTTTTGCAGACAGCACTGTATAGAGATTTTCGGCATCTGATGGCAAAGCCGCGACGATACAAGTTGCGCGTTCGATGCCGACTAAAAATAAAGTGTGATCGAGCGCTGCATCGCCTAGCACGGCAAGATAACCCGCCTGTTCCGCCTGCTCGATCGCGTGGGGATCGCTATCAATAATCACAAATGACATACTCCCCTCGGCAGTAAATTCCGCAGCAACCTGCCGTCCTGTGCGCCCAAATCCACAAACTATGTAATGGTTCTCTAGTGATTCCATCATTTTTCGTTGTCGCCTCGCTTGAAAAATATTGTAAATATGACCATTGGCGATCGCCGCCGTAAATTGAGCGGCAATGTAACTAAGGCTCGCGACCCCCATAATGATCAAGATCACCGTAAACACCCGCCCCTCAAAATCCAAAGGATTAGTTTCGCCATAGCCAATCGTAGCTAAGGTGATGATCGTCATATATAGAGAATCAAACCAGCTCCATCTTTCGATTAGGTGATAACCTAATGTCCCAATCATCACTAAACCAACTAAGATGCCAGCATTCGTAAATAAAGTGCGCTGATATTCAAGCAACTCGCGTTGTAAAGCGATCGGTTGCAACTGTTGGTAACTAAGCGAGCTTTTAGAAGGCATATGTACTGTTGTAAGCTATGAGTAATCTAACCAAGAACTTAATTAAAAAAATGTTAAGCTTGCTATACAAATATTTGATTCAGCCTTTACGCATGTTTGCAAATAAATGCTGTCATTCATGAGACAAGTATGCCATCAGATCCGCCACCAGAGACCACACAAATTAGCCACGCTATAACTTCTCCCTATCGTTCTGCCGTTGATATTAACGACGACAATTTAGAGAAGTTTCATGCTTGGACTGGTTATAACACCCATACAGATATGAGTAGCAACACGAAATTTCAAATGCGTGACTTTCATATCGATCTAGGGATGGCAGTGATCGGTTTTGGGGTGCTGTGTGGCTGGGAAGTGCGATCGCGCAAAATTGACTTCAAGGGCAAAACCCATATTATTTATGAATTGCGGGGTGAAACCGATCCGCAGGTTGTGCCGATGTTACGCCAAAACTGTAGTGATGAAATGTCAACATTTTTGCATAGCCGCTTAATCAGGACTCTGGACTTTTTACGTTCTTGCTCAAAATTTTCTGGTATTCCCCATGTTCATATAATCTCGATCCGTAATCACTATGTGATGAGTGCTGTCTGGCGACCATACCAAAATAAGATTTGGATGGTTCCCATTGACCAGATCGAAGGATTATCTTTTTCGAGTCATTTGATGTAAATGTTTATTCGCAATGTCTATTCGTATTAACGGCGCACGCCTGATTAAAACCTCAACCGATCTATCGATTCGTCCAACCGCTAGTAAGGTTAGGGCGGCAGTTTTTAATATTTTGCAAACTCGCATCAAAGGCGCAAATTGGTTAGATATCTGTGCTGGGTCGGGTGCGATGGGAGCCGAGGCGTTAGTAAGAGGTGCGTCTCATATTGTCGGTATCGAGATATCGGCGATCGCCTGTGAGATCGTGGGCAAAAATTGGCAAAAATTGGCGAGGCACGATCAAACTTTTCAAATCATCAAAGGTGATGCCGTCAAAACGGTGCGAAAATTACCACCGAAATATTTTAATTTAGTTTATCTCGATCCGCCCTACCAAAGCGATCTGTATGAACCAGTCCTAAAGGCTCTACCGCCATTGCTTGCCGATGATGCTCTCGTTATTGCCGAATGCGATCGCCTGCGTCCTCTGCCCGATGCGATCGGCGATCTAGTCTGTTGCGATCGCCGTCTATATGGACACACAGCCCTAGTTTTTTATCGGTTTCCACATTAAAATTTAATTTAATAAACGGTCAAGAAAAATTAAAAAGTAATTGCGATCGCCCCAAAATAAGTTTTCTACTTTACCCAAATTTCACCTCGTGCTAGAATTTTGGCTACGGGAAGGAGATCAGTTTGGTTAGAGCAGTCTATTTTTTGTAGATATCACCGCACATCATAATAGAATCGAATCTGATAGAGTGGATTATACAGTTTTGATATTTATATTTATTTTTAAGATAAAACTACCATGACCGAAGAAAAATTAGGTATTCGCCTTAGCCGAATAAAAATTAGTAACTATAAAAAGATTGATTCACTAGAATTCGATCTCCTCCCACCTCTGATTGAGGGAGATGCAGATATTTTACTTTTAGGCAGCAAAAATGGTGGAGGGAAAACCTCTATTCTTGAATGTTGTTCTTTATTAATGTTGGCAGGACTATTTAAAGAACAATTCAAGGGAAGATTTAGAAGAGATGAAACACTATTAGATATTGCTAATTTACTGGTGAAAGCAGGTCAAGAAATAACAAATATTGAAGGCGAATTTGACCATAACAATAAATCGTGTAAAATTTCTTTAGAAATTAATCGTCGAGAAGGATTTCCAGCACCTACAATCGAAGGAGATGAATCATTGTTTGACATCAATAAAAAAGATGGACTTAACATATTTGATTATCCTTTAAATAGTATCTTTTCTTTTTTAGGTGAGCCTCTAATTATCCCACCCTTGCTGCATTTTAATAGCTATCGAAAAGTTCAAGAATCTAACCCTGAGCTTGGTATGATGGCAGATGATTATCCTAGAAGTTATAATATACGAAGGTCATCGGGAATGAGAAGTATCGTCAATCCTGTAAGCTCTTTTAAATTAGAAATTTTACGTTCTTTAATGGGTCAAGCTTCCTTATTTGAAGATAGTGATAAAGAAAAATCTCAAATTATTTTATCTCAATTAAATTCTCTAATTCAACGGTATTGTGGTGGTCAAATAGAACATTTGCGTCCCTTACCAGATAATAAGGTTGATATCCGTATAAAGCCTATCCATGAGAATGAATCATTCTCTTTTGACGGCTTAAGTTCGGGTCAAAAAGAAATGATTGCTACACTTTTTTTGATTTGGAAAAACACAAATGAACACCCCAGTGTTGTCTTAATTGACGAGCCAGAATTACATTTAAATGCTGAGTGGCACGGTGATTTTGTCAGACAACTTTATAAATTAGTTCCACATAATCAATATATTCTAGCGACTCACTCTGAAGAAATGTTTCGCTCTGTTGATGAACGTCATCGCTCCATTCTGATGCCAGATGGAGATCAATAATTCGTATTATGAGAATAGAGTAGTTTTACTATGAGATTACAACGTGGTGGCAATGCAACGCAGGTCAATCAAAATGCTCAGCATAAGCTATTTGTAGAGGGTAAGGATAATCAAGAAATCGATCCATTTGTTATCAAAGAGCTATTGGATAGTAATGAATTAATGGCAGTTGGTGTCAGCCCAATGGGTGGGTGTGACAATGTTCGTAGTGCAGCGCAAGCATTAACATATGAATACCCATGCTATTACTTTCTAATTGATCGTGATGATCAACCCCAAGAAACTGTTAATAGATCATGGCAAAATTTTCCTAATCCAGATGAGTACAACATGCTTATTTGGCATAAAAGAGAATTAGAAAATTATTTTATCGATCCTGCCTATCTTGAAAAATCTTCTTTCTTGAAGCCTGAAATTAATATCAGGCAACGTATTCTGGATGAATGTAATCGTTGGCTATTTCTTGATGCAGCAAATCTAACCCTATATTCAATTTCGAGGCATCTACCAAAATCTTTACCTATTCGGCATTTTAGGGATCGAGATGAATTCAAAAATCAGGATGAAGGATTGCTTAAGCTTGGAGGTCTTTCTACTGTTATAAATGATATCAAAACATCAGTTATTACTAATTTAGAAAGAGACACAATTAATCAATTATATTTGGGTTTTATTGAAGAATTAAGCGGCAGTATAATACCTCTCCAATATGGTTCTGGCGCTTGGCTTGCTCGGATGTCTGGTAAACAGATTTTTCGAGCGATCGCTAATCAGTGTTTTCTGGTTCCAGATTTAGAAGGTAATATTGTTACTGGGAAAGAACAAAATAAAGCTATTGCAAGGGAATTGGTAAAATTACCTCTTCAGCAACAGCCAGAAGATTTTCAACAACTAGTTAGTTTATTGAAAAGTAAAGTAGTTGCGTTTTAGGATTGACGAAAGAAGAGCGATAACTTGTGGAAGGGCGTATACGTGAAAAAATTATGCTATTTACGCTTGATTATGAGATGTAATAAATTCAGAAATTGTAGAAGGGGCAAGCTAAAACTTCAAAAGTTAGATATTTGTATAAATTAGGAGAAACAAACCATGCAAGCACTCAAAGTAATGGCAAGCGTCAATGAAAAAGGCGAACTCATCTTAGATTATCCACTTCAGCTAAAGACAAATAGCCGCGTTGAATTGATCGTTCTTATCTCTGAGACAGAAGAAATCGAAGAACCATCCAAACAAGAAATTATCGATGACTTTCGACAATCTTGGCATGAAGCCATGACAGGTCAAACTATCCCCATCTCTGAAGTATGGGCGCAACTAGCCAATGACTAATCAACCACTAATTAAAGTTGAGGCCTCACCCATATTCCTAAAAAATCTACGCAATCTTCGTAAAAAATATCAACGAATTCAGGAAGATATGCAGCAAGTCATTCAACAACTAGAGCAAGGCGAATTACTTGGTGATCAAATATCTGGTATTGATTATCCTGTCTTTAAACTAAGAGTCAAAAATAGTGATAATCAAAAAGGCAAAAGTGGCGGCTATCGTCTAATTTATTACGTTAAAACATCAACAGGAATTATTTTGCTAACCGTTTACTCAAAATCCGAACAATCAGATATTGATGTAAATGAAATTAAGAAGATTATTATGGGATATCAACAATAGTAATGATTGTGGCGATCGCGTTTTAACACTCAATATAGGCGATCGCTGATGACAGCGTAAAGTTGTTAAAATCTAAATAATTATCAAAATTTATTTACATGCCAAGAGTCACCACAGTGCTAACCACCGAAAATACCAAAAACCGCGATCGCTTTCTAGCTCCCTTGCAGTCATGGACATGGCGCGGATATCAGATTAAATATTCTGTCACGGGAACAGGCACGCCCTTAATCCTAATTCACGGCTTCGGTGCATCAGTTGGACATTGGAAAAAGAATATTCCTGCATGGGCTGAAGCTGGCTATCAGGTATTTGCGATCGACCTATTAGGCTTTGGTGGTTCTGATAAACCCGCGATCGATTATTCACTAGAACTTTGGGAAGAACTGCTCAAAGATTTTCATCAAGAATTGGTGCAGCAACCCTCAATCTTTATCGGTAATTCCATTGGTGCATTATTGGCACTGATGTTTGTAACGAATCATCCTGAAGTAGCGATCGGTGCAGTATTACTCAATGCCGCAGGTGGCTTGAATCATCGCCCTGAAGAATTAAATCTGCCTTTGCGATTAGTGATGGGCGCTTTTGAGAAATTAATTAGCTCTAAAGTCACAGGTGAGTTTGTATTTAATCAAGTTCGCAAAAAACGAAATATTCGCAATTCTCTCCGTCAGGTTTATCGCAATCATCAAGCGATCGATGATGACTTGATAGATATGCTTTATCAGCCATCCTGTGATGTAGGTGCACAAAAAGTATTTGCTTCGATTTTGACGGCTCCTGCTGGCCCTCGTACTTCCGATTTATTGGCAAAAGTGGAAAAACCTTTGCTAGTGCTTTGGGGTGATGCCGATCCTTGGACTCCGATTAATGGCGCGAAGGTCTATGAACAGGCAAGTAAAACTAAGGATATTCAAGTCATTCCCATTCCCAATACTGGTCATTGCCCCCACGACGATCGCCCTGAAATTGTGAATGCTTTGGTAATTCATTGGTTACAAAGGTTTTAAATATAAACTGATGTTACGTGGAACAAAGATCGCCCTCACCCCCCAGCCCCCTCTCCCTAGGGGCGAGGGGGAGCAAGATAAGATGAATATACTCCTCTTGTTCCCCTCTCCCTCAGGGAGAGGGGTTAGGGG
>JAJAZG010000030.1 GCA_026785865.1 Pseudanabaena sp. CAN_BIN31 | reverse complement strand
GGTCAGTCTCTCGCTCAGTTCTTTGGCGCTATCGTCAATGACATTCCTTGGATGGAGGTGCTCAATCTCTGTACTGTTGGCGTTTTTCACGATCTTCTTCCCTCCTCTTCCTAGCTAGCACCAAATTTTAAACTATGTGGATAACTAGACAATTTTGGAAAACTCAAGATTAACATTCCCCGAATTCACTTTATGCGTAAATGCATACCTGACAGGAATCTCAAGCTTGAGTATGTTGTCTATATGATGAATAAATATCTTGCAGAAGAAGACGAGAGCAAATTAGTAAAAGTACATCGCAAAGCGATGTGCTAGTAAAGGCTTCAGGCGATCTATTCACTCACGGGCGATCGCTACACCGTGGGATGTGCCGATGCGAGTCGCGCCTGCCTCGATTAAGGCGATCGCCTGCTCTCTAGTCCGAATCCCGCCCGAAGCTTTAATGCCAACTTTGCCGCCTGAGATTTCTTTGAGAAATTTCACCATTTCGACCGTGGCGGCTCCTGCCCAACCTGTGCCAGTTTTTAAAAAAGCTACTCCTGCATCCATGCAGACTTCGGCGGCGAGTTCTTGCTCATCGGGCGTGAGCAAGCTCAGTTCTAAAATTGCTTTAACAGGTTTGCCTGAACTTTCACAAATTTGAGCAATGTCTTGGTGAAATAAATTAGTTTGTCCCGTTTTTAACCAACCAAAGTTAATGACGACATCTAATTCTGTGGCTCCGTTTTCCACGGCTTCCATCGCTTCATAAAGCTTAACGTTTGAAGTAGTTGCGCCACTAGGAAAGCCAATTACGGTGCAAATTTCTACCTTAGTTTTGAGTAGTCGTTCCGTCGTGCGCTTGACGTTGCAAGGATATACGCAGACGCTGGCAAATCCTAAGCGATCGGCTTCCTCACATGCGCGATCGACTTGTTCGTGGCTAGCGGCTGGATCTAACAGGGCGTAATCAATATAGGTCGCAGGATTGATGTCGGTTTGAGGCATAAAACTATACACACTTAAGCAAGCGAGAGGTTACATTAGAAATTAGTGACTATAACTTCTTATAATTACTTATTCAGGGGCATATGCCTCGATTTATTCTCGACTTATTAAAATTAAGTAAATATTAGGTAATCTTAAGTAAATAAATATGCATATTTCTGAATTAGATGAACTTGAAGCCTCGGTTAGCGATTTGCTATCGATGGCAAAGGTGGAGTTAGAGCAGAATCGGCTGCAACTGCAACGCGATCGCCAAATCCAAGAAGCAGTATCCCAAATTGAAGCAAGATTGAAACCCTTGCTGGCAAAAATTGAGCAGATGCTGAAAGAATTTAGCCGTGAAGGTCAAGGCAGTGAGACTAAGCAAAGGCTAGAAAAAAAGGCTGCCGATATTCGGCAGGAAATTGCTGAGGCTCCGATCCTAGCTGCTCAGCTTGCCGATCGCCAATTGATTTTGAGCGAAGAAAGACTACTAGATGAACGAATAACCGAACAAACGACTCAATGGCGACTGGAATTAAAAGCCGATCTATTAGAGATGATCGAGGAACAACACGATTTCTTCAGCGCCACAGATGCTTCGATCGCCGTGCGTGGATATGCCAATGACTTAAAAGCGGTCGGTTATCTCGAAGAAGTGGTCGAAGCGCTGATCGATCAAATAAACTCTCACAGCGAAGAGGGCCCAGTTGCTCGTTTGCGGGGCAGTCATGAGCAAACGTTGACCTTTATTTACAACAAAGCTCTCGAAAACCGTTCTCGCGTCGATCGCGCTCCTGATGTGCAGCCAACAACCAGACACCGCAAGTCAGAGAAACGCCCCGCTTTGTATACCGATCTTGGTGGCAAAGTATTGGTATTTGGTGGACACGATCGCTTACAAACGGCTGTCAAAAATCGCTTGCGCGACTCGGCAATTAATTTGATGTGGTACACCGAACAAGATGGCTTACAACTTGCAGCGCAAGGAGAGAGTCAAATTGCAGGTGGCGATTTAATTATTATCGTGACGGGTTATGCCAGCCACTCACTTACCGAAAGAGCGATCGAGGCTTGTCGTCGGGCAAATAAAACCTATGAAATTGTGAATACAACAGGTATGACCAGACTACTCGAAGTAATCGAATCAGGGCTAAAAGCAAAGCAATTAGCGCGTCATTGGAAACAAAACTAAAATAAAAATGATTGCCGCGCCAAGCGCGGCAATCATTTTATCAAGAGATTATTGGCATGGATAAACAGACTTTAAAAACACTGACTGCTGTTGATATTGATCGCATTGTCGAGATGGCATGGGAAGATCGGACTACCTTTGACACGATTTACGAACAATTTGGGATTTCTGAGCCTGAAGTTATTAAAATCATGCGGAAGTCGATGAAACGATCGTCTTTTTTGATGTGGCGAGAGCGGGTTAGCGGTCGCAAAACTAAACATGCGAAAACCTCTGAGGCTCAAAGGTTTCGTTGTAGCGAACAAGATAAACCTAAAGGTAACTAAGAATTATTTCAGCCAGATTTACTATAAAAGCCCCGCGAAGCGGGGCTTTTATAGTAAATCTGGCTTTGCTTTTATCGCAAATTAGCTACCGACTCCATTAACCTTAATTTCGGAAAGTGTCGGGAAAGAAGACTTAGTCGCAAAAATTTGAGCATTCTTTTGAAGAGAAATTTGCTCGTGGGAAAGAAGCATCTGTGAGTTGATTGCAGTTGTCGTTGCATCGTAGAGATTAGTTGCGATCTTCGGATAAGCGCCGATCGCAATAATTGGCACTAAGAAGCAAACGGCAATAAACACCTCACGAGGTCGAGCATCACTAAATTCAGCTTCGCTAGGCAAAATGCAATTTGTACCAAAACAAACGACTTCTTGATTACCTTGCGACTTGAGGCTAATGTCTGAAATATCGCAAGAAGGGTTGATGTCGCAGGTAGGATTTGCATCAGAAGCATAGAAAATCTCACGCAGCATCGATAGCAAATAAATCGGTGTGAGGATCACGCCAACTGCGGCTAAAAACACCGTCACAGTGCGGAATGTCGAACTGTAGACATCACTAGAAGTCATACCCACAAAGATTGAGATTTCACTAGCAAAACCACTCATTCCAGGCAGCGCTAGAGATGCCAATGCACCAACGGTAAATAAGGCGAACACCTTGGGCATCACTTTACCGATATAGCCCATCTCGTTCAATGACATCGTATGGGTGCGATCGTATGTCACACCTGCGAGGAAGAACAAAACCGAAGCAATTAAACCGTGAGAAATCATCTGCAACATCGCGCCACTGATTCCCAAATCAGTAAACGAGGCAATGCCAATTAAGACAAATCCCATGTGTGAGACCGATGAAAAGGCAAGGCGGCGCTTCATATTGGTTTGGGCAAAAGAATTCACCGCGCCGTAAATAATATTAACTACGCCCAACATTGCTAAGACTGGTGCAAAGTAGACATGAGCATGGTCAAGTAATCCCATATTTATGCGAATTAAACCATAGCCGCCCATCTTCAGTAATACTCCCGCCAAAATCATCGATACAGGTGAGGAGGCTTCGCCGTGGGCATCGGGTAGCCAAGTATGGAGGGGGAAAACTGCGAGTTTAACACCAAAGGCAATTAATAATCCTGCATAAAGGGGAAGTTCTAGGGCAAGTGGGAAATCTTTGAGAGCTAACTCAGCCATATCAAAGGTCATGTTGTCGCCATAGAGAGCCATGCCTAAGCCAGCAACTAGGATAAAAATCGAAGCGGCTGCCGTGTAAAGCAAAAATTTAGTGGCTGCATATTGTCGTCTTTGACCTCCCCAGATCGAAACGAGCAGATATACAGGAATTAATTCGACTTCCCACATGATGAAAAACATCAATAAATCTTGGGAGACAAATACGCCGATCTGG
>JAJAZG010000029.1 GCA_026785865.1 Pseudanabaena sp. CAN_BIN31 | reverse complement strand
GCTATCAACTAATCTCACTCTCCCCAAATAAAGGCGATCGCTTGACTGCTTTTTGACAGGTTTATGCTTATGGCGATCGCAAAAAACAATTATTGCTAGAAGACTGAAAGATTTAGAGGAATTATAGGTGCAGCCGATGGTAACAGCAATTAAGCAGATGGGGACTGTCGGTAAAGATGGAAAAATTGAACTTTATACGCCTGAGTTGCTTGAAGGTACACAGGTTGAAGTAATTCTATTGGTTAATAGTCAAGATGAGACGGAGTATTGGCGCTTTCTAATTCGGTAAATCGCAAAAGGTTGTTAGATGCGGTTTCTAATTTAGAAAAAGGTGAAGGTTTGGTTACGATTTCGGCTGAGGAATGGCATGAGAAATATTGTATTTGAGCCGCAAGCGTTTCAAGATTTCAATAATTGGGCTAGAGAGGATAAGAAAATTTATGGCAAAATCGTTAATCTGATTAGTGATATATTACGCAGTCCTTTTGATGGAATTGGTCAGCCTGAACCGCTTAAATATGAGCTAAAGGGATATTGGTCAAAGCGAATTACTGATGAACATCGCTTAGTTTACAAAGTTAATGAATATGCTGTGACCATTGTGGGTTGTAGATTTCATTATGAGAAATAGTGAGACAAATTAGCGATCGCATTTTTGCAAATTACTGAGTATAGCGATCGCTAGGTAATGCTAAAATTTAACTATGGCAAGGAAAAAACTATGATAGAAACTACCTTTGTAAAGGTTTTAGAGGCTGCTGATGGACTTTTGCTAGAAGAGCAAGAGAATTTAGTTGAAATTTTACAGAACCGTTTGCGCGATCGCCGCAGAGCCGAATTAATTAAAGATGTTAAGGAAGCTCAACAGGAATTTGAGTTAGGGCAGTGTAAACCAGTTACTCCTGAGCAATTGATGGAGGAGCTTCTTGCGTGAAGTTTGTCTTATTGCGTTCAAATGCTTTTGTTCGGGCGGCTCGAAAAATCCTGAAGAAACATCCAGAGGTAGCTCCGAATATCCAAAGCACCTTGGAATTATTATCTATCGAGCCATTCCATCCACGTTTGAGAACACATAAACTCAAGGGAGAGTTTCAAGATTCTTACGCTTGTAGTGGTGGCTATGATTTGAGGATTATCTTTAAGTTTGTGGAGCATGAGGCAGCACAGGCAATACTTTTGGAGTCAATTGGTACTCATGATGAAGTGTATTGATCGCAACATCTCTCAATCTCTAACAAAATCTGCGATCGCTTTGCTTGACAAATAGTTCGTAAAATTCTAAAAAGATTGGCTCACCTTTTTACAAATTGTTGAGTATGGCGATCGCAATCTCACCCAACAACAAATATTCTCAGATGATGTGATGTGCTTTATAGCGCGATCGCTAATAATTTCTGTAGAATTAACAACGAAGTCAACTATTTTTACTTGCTTAATTCCAAATGAAATAGTATCTCTCAAAGGACTTTGATGTTCTGCATAACGACAGGAATTGAGAGAAAAGAAATTTTTTTATCATAATCAAAACATCATGATTTTGTCCGCTCTAACATATTGTTATGCCCTGATAGCCTATCAATCTCCAAAACAAAACGATCTGTCATCATCAAAATCGATTGGAGATCGCACTGTATTGATTTAACAGGCTGCAAGTCTAGCAATTAGTGATATCGCTAAACGTGATCCAAGAACTATTTGTGAAGCTGCTACTATTGCAGGAGATGCAAAGAAGGGAACTGCCAATTCTGGAACAAAGGAGATAGCTAATATACTTAGTGTATAGAATGCTGCTGTACTTATACCAGTTCTTGTAGCTGCCTCCTGAAAATATTCTATAAATTCATCAACTGTAATTTCGCCCCTTGCAAGCTCGATCGCATATCACCACAGCATATCTATGGCGATCGCAAAGCACATTCAAAATGCGATCGCCATAGATATGCTGTAAAATCTAAATATGAGAGATATAACATTAAGGCAGCAAAATGAAAAATCAATTAGTCATAAGCGATCCTGAAATTCTTTCTGGTATTCCTATTTTTAATGGAACTAGGGTTCCTGTAAAAACCTTACTTGATTATCTTGAAGCTGGCGATTCTCTAGAAGAGTTTTTAGATGATTTTCCAACGGTTAAAAAGGAAAAAGTGTTAATGCTTCTCAATCATAAGGAATTGATCGCGAAAATTCAAATTGGGGAAATAGTTTATATCTGAATAGTTTATAGCGATCGCATATCACCACAGCTACAATGCGATCGCAATTCTCGAAAAATTAATCACATAGCGATTTAGAGGGTGATCTCATCATGTTATTCTCTTGAGCTTTTTGTAAATCTCGTCATCATTCCGTTTGTCAATTAACAGTATCTCTAGTATTTCAGAGTCAAGATAGTAAACGGCTCTGTATTCGCCTATATCTACTCGATGATAAGGATAGCCTTTTAATTTGAGAGAGTCTTGAGGATAGGGATTTTGAATCAACTCTGTCAACTTTGTGGCTACTTGTTTAGCCTGTTTATCTGGTAATTTCTTGAGGTATTTGGCTGCTTGCCGAGATAGATTGATTTTAAGCATTCAGAATGTCTGATAGTAGCGATTCGCTTTCTGCGATACCAATAAAACCTTCTTGGCGGTTTTTTTCGGCTTTTAATCCAAGAAGTTGATTTTCTAGATCTGAGAATCTTTCAAATTCTTCGATTGATAGAACAACGGCAACACAGCGACCTTTTTTAGATATCTGTACTGGTTCTCTACGAGCTAAGTCTAGCATTTCACCAAAGCGATTTTTGGCTACTGATGCACCTAATATTTTCATGATTGGTAATGTTATAAGTGATATTAGCTATTATAGCTATTTTAGGTGCTTGCATTGCGATCGCATATCACCACAACTAGAATGCGATCACTTCTCGTCAAACCTAAACAAAGTATCAAAACAAATGATCGCGCTGTTACTAAACAATCGGAGATCATTGTTAATGCCCCCTTATAAAGTCTTAATTAATACTAATTTTGAAGGCTACTACATTAGACATCGTGAAAATCAAGAATTTTGTGGTTTTGATAGTAAATAAAGCTTTATTATTTAGAGATGAAGTACATCGATTTATTTTCTGGATGCGGCGGACTCTCTCTTGGGCTTGAAAAAGCTGGTTTTCAACTGTTATTAGCAGTTGAAAAGTCACCTATGGCTGCTGAGACTTTTTATCATAACTTTATAAATCGCATTCAGTCACAGGATGAGTGGAAAAAATATAACAACTTACCTATTGAAGAACAGTTTCGACGTAAGTTAATAGTTAACGAGGTTAGTGCAGTCCTTGACAATATTAATATTATGGAGAGACTTGAATGCGAAGGGGTTGACCTCATCGCTGGCGGACCACCATGTCAGGGATTCTCAATGGCAGGTCGTAGGAATCCTAAAGATGTCCGAAATCAGTTACCGTGGCAATTTCTAGAAATGGTTGAGAAGTTGCATCCTAAAGCTGTACTGATTGAAAACGTTCTGGGAATAAAACAGAATTTTAATAAGCATAGTGAAAAAGCTCCTATAGAGGAAATCAAGATAGCTTTAGGAGATTTATGGCCTGGTTATGTGACACAACTTATTGAAGTTAATGCAATGCATTTTGGAGTCCCACAACATAGACCTCGCGTAATGCTCTTAGGAATTCGCTCAGATATTGGTGAAAAACTTAAACTTGATCTATGGGAAGGATTTTGGAAATCTGGCTTTGGTATCGAACCATCAATAGTTGGCTATAAACCACCAACTCTAGCTCCAGAACCTACTTTCAAAAAACCACTTACTGTACGTGATGCATTATGGGATTTAAAGGATAGTAAATATGTTGTTTCAATACAGAACAATCGTTATCAAGAGCCTGATGCAGCATATGCAAAACTGATGCGTGAAGATGTTAGCTGGATGCCTTCAGAAATTATGAAAATGCCAAAAGTCATCATTCCAGAAAACCACATTTTGCGTAACCATTCAGAGAAGATTACCGACAGATTCAGGCTGTATCAGATATTCCAGAAATATGGAGTACCCGTGAAAACATTTAATGTTGCAGCAAACATATCTTTATCTACCCTTGAGAAAAAACAACTGATTCAAGATGAACTCAGAAAGATTCAATTACCTGCCAAGGCTCCTGACGGAAAAGTGCTAGGAGAAAATATAGAAGATTTGTTTGAGCAGGTAATGTATTTATCAACCAAAAAGCATAGTCAACGTCCATTAAAATGGGATTCTCCTTCCCCAACTGTTCTATCTTTACCAGATGATTTTGTCCATCCTAATGAGGCAAGAACTATGACTGTGCGGGAGATGGCAAGGTTACAGTCTTTTCCAGACAGTTTTATTTTTAGGGCAAAAGAAACAACTGGTAGCTTGCGGCGAAGATTTGAAGTTCCCCAATACACTCAGGTTGGGAATGCAGTACCACCATTGCTGGCTGAGGCAGTAGGTAAAAAAATATTTGAACTGCTCAAAAAGGCTCTTAAACTCACTGTAAAAAACTATCAATTGGAAAATTATTTAAAGAAAAAGGCTGGTTAATTTGATGAGACTTTTTAATTCATTAGAAGAAAAAAATATCAAAATATTGACTGCTGAAAATATTGAGATAACGTTCTTGATGCCCACAACTACAGGCTTGGGAAAATCCATCATGGACGCAACGGCTCCATTTAGACTTTTTCTATATGAGCGTGGTATTCATGATTATGGTACGCAAGGACAGGGGGCAGAACACAAAAAAATTATATCTTCATATATTGGGATAGACACTGGGTTTGTACTGAGTCAGGCTTCTTTATATCGTCCTCAGACAAAAAATGGCGACCCTCGAATATGGTTTACTGGACTGAAAAAATATACTGATTCTAACGATGTCCTTGGTATTTTTGAGTTCAATCAAGAATTATATGTCCTCAATCTAACAAAACTAGATATTGAGAAAATCCTAGTGAACACTCATAATCCAATAGAAAATCTGATTCGTATTATCAACAGAAATGCCAATAAAATTGCCCAAGAACTGCTTTTAAAGATTGAGCTTATTGCTAAACAGGGACCAATTAAGGCGGACGGAACGGGTGATACAGCAATTGGAAGAACATTAGAAACATCTTTGGGCATTACGATGAACTCATCCCAAAAGCCTGATTATAAAGGGATTGAGCTTAAATCATTCCGAAATAAACGAGGTAACCGTAAAACATTATTCGCTAAAGTGCCAGACTGGAATCTGAGTAAGTTTAAAAGTTCAGCAGAAATTTTGAATCATTTTGGGTATAAACGTGGAGATGATTTCAAACTTTACTGTACTATCAGCGCGTTGAAATCTAATTCACAAGGATTGATTTTAAGGCTTGATAAAAATATAGATCAGCTTATTGAAAGTAGTGAAAATCCCAAGATTGGCGATTTTGCCGTTTGGCAATTAGCTACACTTCATAACGAACTAAAAAGGAAGCATAAGGAAACTTTTTGGGTTGCTGCTAATACAACACATATTAATGGAGTTGAACATTTCCAATTTATAAATATAGAACATACTCGTAGTCCTATTACATCTCAGTTTGACTTATTGCTAGAGCAAGGAGTTATTACTGTTGACCATCTTATAAAGAAGAAAAATAATTGTCCCGTATCTGAAAAAGGACCTCTTTTCAAAATTCGTCCTGACAAACTCGGACTTCTTTTTCCCCCAAGTTTGAAGTACGACCTGATATAGGAAGGGTATTACTTACTTTCCGATCAAAGTTTAAAATTTTCCTCAAAATCATAGATATACTGAAGAATTTGTGAACAGGCGATCTCTTTCTCGTCATCTTTTCATCTGTATTAGAGAACTGGCGACCGTTGTTGAGGAATTTGAGGCGATCAAGTTTGTGGTTAGATTAGTTGGCGATCAGTGGGTTTTGGGTTTGTAAAAAATGCGATCGCCTTCAATATTAAGCCATCAAGAATTTTAAAAAATGATTTATCATAAAAAAATATCTTTTCAAGTAAAACCCAATGAGTCAAGTCCTCACCCTAGAACTTAGCGACACCGACTATGCCGAACTCAGACATCGCGCCGAATTAGCAGGTACAACCATCACCGAATGGGCGATCATCTCTCTAAAAAAACATAAACAACCAGTCAAACCTAAACTACGCAATGAAATAGAAAAAGCATCTGCCCGTCAACGGTTTCGCCGCCATGCTGGAATAATATCTCTTAGATATGCAACAGGTGCAGATAATGAAAGCATTGACACTGACCTCGCCAAAGCATACACCAATGAACTTGGAGAAATTGCATCGTGATATTTATTTCTGGATACATCAGGCTTACTGGGTTAAATGGAAATTATTCGAGTAGATAGAACAATACTTCAATCTCTAATTGAGAATGGAATAAGATGTTGGTATCCAGAAGTTCCGTGACTTTCTGGCAACGCTGCGCGAGACTGCGGTTAAAGAACAAGAAGTCACCATTAATCAGGCGATCGCATTTTTTGTTAGAGATTGAGGGATATTGCAACACTTTACGAAATAGGTTGATCTTTTGATTTGATGCGTTTTAGCTTGCGATCGCCTTTGAATCACCATGACCTAACTAAAAACCAGCTTCTCATTTTCTACAGTGATAGAAATTTGATGCCCTTCGGCAAAAGTTCCTTCCAGAATTTTGTTAGCGATCGGATTCTCAATTTCCCTTTGAATCGCCCGTTTAAGAGGACGCGCACCATAGGAAGGATCGTAACCAACAGCAGCAATATAGTCTTTGGCTTCTTCGCTTAGATTGAGAGAAATCTTACGATCGCTTAATCTGTTCTCAATCCGCTTAATTTGCAAAGTTGCAATTGAACGAATTTCGTTGCGGCGCAAAGCATGGAAGATTACTGTTTCATCAATACGATTGAGAAACTCAGGACGAAAATGATTGCGAAGGACATCGATTACGCGATCGCGCATTTCGTCATAGCGTGAATCAGCATCAAGGTTGTCGGCTAAGTCTTTGGAAGTTTCCAGAATGCGATCGCTACCAATATTACTGGTCATGATGATCACCGTATTTTTGCAATCCACTAAACGCCCTTGACTATCAGTAATCCTGCCATCATCGAGAACTTGTAAGAGAATATTAAATACATCGGGGTGAGCTTTCTCGACTTCATCAAATAGCACCACCGAGTAAGGATGGCGGCGCACTGCTTCCGAAAACTGTCCACCTTCTTCATAGCCGACATATCCGGGGGGCGCACCAATGAGACGCGATACAGAATGCTTTTCCATGTATTCCGACATGTCAATGCGAACCATCGACGCATCGGAATCAAAGAGAAATTCGGCAAGGGCGCGAGCAAGTTCAGTTTTGCCAACTCCCGTTGGTCCTAAAAATAGGAATGACCCAAGAGGACGATTAGGATCGTTCATCCCTGCACGGGCGCGGCGAATTGCTGACGCTACCGAAGTTACAGCTTCTTCTTGACCGATGACGCGATCGTGGAGGTGGGATTCTAAAGCTAATAATTTCTGGCGATCGGATAACAATAACTTTTTGAGGGGAATCCCTGTCCAACGCGCCACGATTTCGGCAATGTCATCTTCGGTGACTTGTTCACGCGATAGAGAGCCATCAGCCCTTGTGCGACTAATTTCTAATTCAGCTTCATCAAGATTCTTCTCTAGTTCAGTTAACTTGCCATATTTTAGTTCTGCGGCTTTATTGAGATTGAAATCAAGTTCGGCTTGCTCAATTTGGAGCTTAGTTTGATCGATTTGTTCTTTAAGTGATCGCAGATTAGCGATCGCACTTTTTTCAAGCTGCCAACGATCATTCATATCCGTAAAGCGAATATTTAATTCATTCATTTCATTGTCGAGGCGATCGAGGCGATCTTGAACAGCCTTGTTGCCCCTGTTGGTATAGATGATTTTTCCATCTGCTTCGACTCGTTCCGATGTTGTTGAATCCTTGTCTTTTTGCAAAGAAAATCGTTCCATTTCTAACTGTCTCAAACGGCGATCAATTTCATCTAGTTCCAAAGGTCTAGAGTCCATTTCCATCTTTAACTTTGCCGCCGATTCATCAACAAGATCGATCGCCTTATCTGGTAAAAAGCGATCGGTAATATAGCGATTAGAAAGAGTCGCCGCCGCCACCAATGCCGAATCCGAAATAGTTACGCCATGATGCAATTCATAGCGTTCTTTCAAACCACGCAAAATCGCGATTGTATCTTCGACTGTGGGCTGATCGACTAGCACTTGCTGAAATCTGCGTTCTAGCGCTGCAT
>JAJAZG010000028.1 GCA_026785865.1 Pseudanabaena sp. CAN_BIN31 | reverse complement strand
CTTATACCCTGTATAGGTTTTTGTAGTTAAAGTTAAGATAATTGTCCATTTTCGGGGCATCGAACCCCTCAATGGACGCGCTTTCATCCCGTCGCTCACCCTTGTAAACGGGTAGAGCGCGGGGCTTCCCGCTTGTTAAGCCAAGATAGTCATGGAATATAAAATTATTTTTTCCATTCAGGCGCGGAAGCTTTTCGCTGCCATCAAGGATCGACGCGAACAGAGTGTGATTTTGGCAAGGATTGAGAAACTCAAGGTTGAACCAGAAAAACAAGGTAAGGCATTGTCGGAGGAACTAGCGGGCTATCGTAGCATTCGGGCTGTGGGACAGCGTTATCGGATTGTCTATCAAGTTGAGCCAGATCGAGTAGTGGTAGTTATTGTGGGCATGGGAAGACGTAAGGAGGGGGATAAACGAGATGTTTATGCCGTTATACAAGACTTAATTTCAGATCTGGCGATTAGTTTAGATGATGATGAGTTTTGATGTGGCGATCGCTGAGTCAAAGAGGTTAGGTGAGAAACCAGTGGCTTGGGAGTCGGTGGTAGGAGAACTAGTATCGGGTTCTCTATCAAATTATTGATAAGGTTTTGATTGTTATGGTTGTCTCAGTTGGTCATCATCGAGAGATTTATAGTGATCGTTAGAGCGATCGCACTTTTGGATAAATGTAACAGGCGATCGCGATCTTGTAATTTGGACGATGGCGAATGCCATGCAGCATTAGTTTTTCGTGCATGGCAAAGGCATTGGCGATCGTGCTGAAAGAGTTAGAATAAAATAAATCTAGATATCACTTATTCCCCTTACTTCTTAGCTATTGAGCGAAATTAAAATGAATAAACAAGCAAGAAATGAATCGGAAATCTTTGATGATTTAGCCAATTTATGTACATCATCTGGGTATGCCCATGCAATTGCATACTTCTGTTTTAGAGATAATACTCTTCGTTTTAATGGTAAGAATGTTTCCATTCAAGACGTTCTTCAACAATTCTCAAGTAATAGACTTGTCCGTACTGAAGTATCTACTCTCATTGGGTTAATGTACACAAAAGAGATTGATCTATCTATACCTGAGCCACATATTATCCAAGAATATATAGACAAAACAGATTTCCTGTTAAAGGAAATCCACGATTCCATGATACTCCCTGTAATGTCAGACTTAGTTTCCAAAATTTCTGAAGACAAAGACTTTAATCCTTTCAAAAATGGATCTGCATTGAGAGAAGCTATATTCTATAGTGGTGAATCTGCGTATGATTTTCAGTATCTAGAATTATCGATCAAAAAATATTCTAAAGATAACGATTGGTTTGTAAATAACAAAGGTTATTCTATTAATGAAGCTTGTAAAGTCGTAAGTGCAATAACCGATTTTCAAATCAATAGAATCAACCAAGTTTTTCAAGATTTGATAAACAAAGATCCTAGGGAATGGTCTATCTTACCTGCATTTATATTCAACGTGGAAGAGATTTCAGATATCTCTGGTATTCACACTATCATCGTTAAATCTGTAATAGAATCTTTTACTGCTCCGACAGGCAATCGAAATGAAAGTTTTTTGGCAATAGATGACTTCAACTTAACAAATGCTTATCCGATAATTAAGATAGAAGATTCCAGCTATCTTTTATTTCAGAGTTATAGTTTGATGGAAGCTTTATATGAAACTCCGTTCTTCTGGTTCAATGATGATAATTCTTATAGAAATATTGCTATGAAGCATAGAGGAGATTTTACTGAGGAATTTTCAGCAGATCGTCTCAAGACAGTCTTTGGGAATCATCGAGTTTTTACTAATATTGATATATTTGACTCCAAAAACAAAAAGCTAGGTGAAATTGATGTTCTTGTTGTGTTCGCTAACAGGGCGATTATATTACAGGCTAAATCGAAGAAACTAACCATTTCCGCTCGTAAAGGTAATGATCAAGGTCTTCAGGATGACTTCAAAAAAGCTATACAAAATGCATACGATCAGGGTTTTTCATGTGCAACTTTTTTGTTAAACAATAAATATAAGCTTTATAACTCTGAATCACACGAAATAAATGTTGATAGAAATTTTAAAGAAATATATATATTTTGTGTTGTTTCCGATCACTATCCAGCACTATGTTTCCAATCTCGTCAATTTCTAAACTATTTAAAGACAGATATAGTAATGTCTCCATTTGTAATTGATGTATTTTCTCTGGATGTAATCACAGAAATGTTACAGACACCACTACATTTTTTGAGTTATATAAACAGAAGGACTGAATATGCAGATAGGATTATTGCTACACATGAACTAACAATTTTATCTTACCATCTTAGTCATAATCTCTGGATGGATAGAGAATATAACATGATGATGTTAGAGGATGACATCAGTGCAGATCTTGATCTTGCAATGATGTCTCGTCGGAAAAATATATCAGGAATTGATACTCCTGAAGGGATTTTAACCAAGTTCAAGAATACTACTGTAGGCAAAATTATTCAAAATATTGAGCTTTCAGAACTATCTAAAACTCTTGATCTTGGCTTTATGCTTTTACGTTTTAGTGAAAATACAATAGAAACAATGAGTGACGGCATTAGGACGATAGCAAAATTATCAAACCAAGATGGAAAGCGCCATAATTTTATAATGACTTTTGATGAAGGAACTAATGGTTTAATAATTCACTGTAGTCATGAGCCAATATATGTATGTAGATCTCGACTAAGGACGCACTGTGAACAAAGAAAGTACACTGAAAAATTACAAAATTGTTTTGGAGTTTGTCTAGATCCCCAAAACCTACAGATTAAATTTTTATTGGACTTAGACTATGAATGGGAATTCTCTGACAAAAAAGAAGCGGCTGTTAAAAATCTTCCAAATTTACAAGATATGATGCCATTTGCCTCAAAATCTAGATCTCAGGGGAAAGTAGGCAGAAATGAACCATGTCCATGTGGTAGTGGTAAAAAGTATAAAAAATGCTGTATTAAGCATTAATGAATTATATCAAATGAATTATATCAATTGCATTATCTATGGTGCTTTGGGTTTTGAAAATAGGCGATCGCGCTTTGATTTGGTGAGGGTTGGAAAGTGGCGATCATAGTTCAAGATATAATTAAGACGCAATAGAAAATTTTTGGGAGGTTAAATTATGACCAGCCTGTTAGCACAAGCTTTTGAAAAAGCCCAATCTTTACCAGAATATCTCCAAAATGAATTTGCAGCACAATTTCTCGAAGATATAGAAAATGAACTGCGTTGGGCGCAAACCTTGTCACAGCCACAACCCACTAAACTAGAAAAGCTCGCTGCAAAGGCGTTGCAAAACTCAGCAAATGGAAAAACTAAAGTCTTAGGCTTTGACCAACTATGAAATCTGAGTTAGATGAAGACTTTATTAAACTTTTTGCCAAACTCCCCGAACGAGTTCAAAAAGCTGCCCGTAAAAACTATCAACTTTGGCAGCAAGACCCAAATCATCCTAGCCTAGAATTTAAGAAAGTAAATACAAAACAGCCCATTTACTCAGTTCGGGTCGGTATAGGCTGGCGTGCAGTGGGCATTAAAAAAGACAGTCAAACAATTGTTTGGTTTTGGATTGGTTCTCACAGCGAATACGATGATTTACTTAAAGAACTGTAAACGCGATCGCGGTTTGATTTGGTGAGGGTTGGAAATGCGATCGGGCTTTTGGTTTTTGGGAATTTGCGATCGCACTTTGATTTGATGAGAGTTAAAAATTGCGATCGGGGTTTTGTTTGGAATTGCGATCGCACTTTGATTTGGTTAGAGTTGGAAAGGTGCGATCGGGGTTGTGTTTTGGGGATTTGCGACATGTTAAGATTTACCTAACAAACTAGTAAAGATTCTCTTATGACTTCCCTAGTAGAAATTAAGAGCGCGATCGCCAGCCTATCTGATGATGAAACATCAGTATTATTTTCATGGCTACAAGAGCGTGTAGATGAGAATTGGGATAACCAAATAAGAATTGACGCGCAAGAAGGAAAACTAAACAAAGCTATTCAAAGAGCGCAAGCCCACATTGCTGCAAATCGCGTAAAGAAACTTGATGAAGTCATTAACAACACCTGATTTTTGTGAAGCTTACGCAGCATTCCCTCCTACTATTAAGGCACAAGCCAAAAGAACATATCAAACTTGGCTAAGCGATCGCTTTTATCCATCCTTGCACTTTAAAAAAGTAAATCAAAACCTCTGGTCTATTCGCATCAATAAAGAATATCGAGCTTTGGCTTTAAAAGAAGGAAATGATTACTATTGGTTTTGAATAGGATTGCACGATGAATACGATAGATTAATTGATGAAAATTAAGTCGGATTGCTACAAATGGCGATCGCACTTTGATTTGATAAGTGTTGAAAATGCGATCGGGTTTTTTGGTCTGGGGGATAGGCGATCGCGCTTTGAGTTGGTTATGGTTGGAAAGAGGCGATCGCTGTTTTGCGTTGTGGAAATAGTTAGGATTGCTTGAAATCAACATTTTCATAGATGAGTGATAGCGAAAGATTAAGATCTATGCTAGTTAGTTGAACATCAGGATCGTTAACGGTTAAATCTAAACTATTGATTGTTAGATATTCCCAAACCTCTGTACGATCGCTACGACGATAGAACTCAATACTCGGAGAATCTGAATTGATGAGCATATATTCTTTTAATGAGTCGATCTTTAGATAGTTGCGTAACTTAATCCCGCGATCGCGACTTTCTGTAGCAGGGGATAAGACTTCAGCAATTAAACAAGGATATTGTAAAAACTCCCTAGCATAGCGATCGCGAGGTTCGCAACTAACAACAACATCAGGAAAGTAATAAACATTACTCGGAATGGTCATTACTTTCGCATCACCACCAAGGATACGACAACCTTTACCACGTAAATGACTTCGGATCAGTACAATTAAATTAAGAGCAATTTCATTGTTTTCAAGCTTCCCACCTGTCACCTCGATAACCTCTCCATACTCATATTCATATCTACCTTCTCGTGTTACTTCCCACTCTAGATATTCTGTAGGTGATAGGCTAGGCGATGAAATAGTAGCAATCATACATTTTGCCCATAATTTTTATATTGATTATAATCAGAAACTGTGTTTAATGATCACTGTTTGATTTGGTGAAAGTTAAAAAGGGGCGATCGCCATCTTATCCAAAAATAAAGATTCTTAAATTATTTGATGTTTTCTTTTGAGTTGACTAATTGCGTGGGGCTTTAAATATAAAACCCAAAGAACTGTGGCGGGCCGCGGGGGGGGGGCGCCCCGGTTTTTGGGGTTTTTTTTTTTT
>JAJAZG010000027.1 GCA_026785865.1 Pseudanabaena sp. CAN_BIN31 | reverse complement strand
GTACTGAACTTGTATCCACCGTATTCGCTTGAACTTTGTTAGCGGTTTCAGCCGTCTTGAGCGTATCTTGCAGAATCCCGATCGCGGCTTCAGGACGTTTATCGGTTAGCTCAATACTGACTAAACTTTGGATCGCAGGGATAAATCCTGGTTTCGTAGTCAAAATCTTGCGATATTCCGCCGACGCATTTTTAGGATCTTTGAGCTCGATATAAGTACGCGCTAAGGTCATCCGATATTCGGGCTGATCAGGAAAAGTATCAGCTAGGATTTGCAATGGTTCAATGGTTTCTTTTGATTTACCTAGTTGATTTCTAAGATTTACTAAACCGATCAGGGCAGTTTGATTTTTAGGATCGCTCTTTAGCACAGCTTCAAAACCCTCGATCTGAATTTTGATCCGCTCTTGCTCCGAGGTGTTTTGAGCAGAATTATTAGCTGCTGGCTGAGTCGGTGGGGCAAATAATCCACCGATCAGTGGTGCGATCGATACTCCCAAAAACGAGAGCGTAACGATGATCAAAACACCGTTAATAATCCATTGCCTTGCTGTACGTTGTGACACGATATTTACCCTAAATCCAATTACTTGACAGTCTAACGTGAGAATAGGCTAACAGCAATTTTAAATCATTTCTGATGTTATGTGGAAGTATTCTAAGACCCTCACCCCTAGACCCTTCTCTTGTGAGAGCAATGGGTACATAATTGTGCGATTTGCACCGCACTAGATGTGCCTAATACTTCCTCAAGAGTTCGTACTATTTTAGAAAGTGTTAAAAATAAAGAAACCTAGTAGGAATTGACTAAACGACAGATAAGTTATTATTATTCTTAATATAAGTAAATATTTCTTTAAATTTAACAATGCAAGTAATGAATTCTGAATGGACGACAACTGAGGAAAATATAGCTAAAAGAGCTTTTGATATTGCCTATAAACGGGAAATTGAGTCCCTGATTGACTCTGTGCGTCACAAAGTTACCTCCTTAGCTGAAATCGATGACATGTGGCGTTTACATGACTTCTTGAGTGTTAAGCGCCATGAAATTGACGGTAGATATGATTTTCGACTTCCTATGCTAATTTTTGTGTTTGCGGACTTAGTTAAGGACGGATGGCTTAATCTGAATGAATTGGAGGGGTTGAATGCTGCCAAAATCGCCAAAATCGCTGCGCTTACTTGTATGTGACTAGGGCAAGACCTATACTTCGTGTCATTTTAAAATAAACAAAGCAAGATTTACATACGAAATTTGTCTATCAATTTTTTCAAGCAAGAGCTTTTATCGTAGATAATCGACATAATGAAAAAAGTATTGATCGATTAAGCTTAGTTTAATATATACCCTTAGAGGTTTTGAGACGGTAAACATAATGTGAGTAGATGTATGTAAACAAATAAAAACATCAGAAATACAGCAGACTAAGAATGTTTTAATGTTTTTTAATTAATTGTTCTAGTAAAAAAATTTTGATTCTACAATTAGTAACAATTTTGTAGAACTCTTAGCTGATTTCGTAGTTTCTGGCACTAAGTTTATGAGTCTTAATCTCAGAGTTTATTTCAGTTTTCCAACGAAAGTATTAATCTAAATCCTTTAGTCAAACCCTACAAAATTTCCTATGACATACACTATTAACTCAGCCAGAAGTATTTTCCCGACGACTCTAGCTGCTGACGTTGTACCAGCTACCACTGCGCGTTTTAACCAACTTAGCCCCGAAGATCAACTGGCTTGGATTTGGTTTACATATCTTGAGATGGGTAAAACCGTGACGATCGCCGCGCCTGGTGCTGCAAGTATGCAATTGGCTGAGTTGACGTTGAATGAAATGAAGAAAATGAATTTTAAGCAACAAACTCAGGTGATGTGCGATTTAGCCAATCGTGCGGACACCTCAATTTGTCGCACTTATGCGATCTGGTCACAAAACATTAAGCTAGGTTTTTGGTATCAGCTTGGAGAATGGATGGAAAAAGGGCTGGTTGCGCCAATTCCTGAAGGTTATCGTCTTTCGGCTAATGCTTCAGCCGTATTAGAAACCCTCAAAGGGCTAGAAGCAGGTCAGCAAATCACTATTTTACGGAACTCAGTAGTAGACATGGGCTATGACGCTAACAAGTTAGGCGAATACACTCGTGTTTCCGAGCCAGTTTCACCTCCTCAAGAGATGTCTAAGCGCACGCAAGTCACGATCGAAGGCATTGATAACGCCACTGTGTTGTCTTATATGAACAACGTCAATGCTAATGACTTTGAGGCAGTCATGGCACTCTTCCTCTCCGACGGCGCTTTGCAGCCTCCTTTCCAAAGGCCAGTTGTTGGTAAAGATGCAGTTCTTCGATTCTTTGAGGAAGAATGTCAGGGTTTGATACTAGTTCCTGAAAGAGGTGTTTCCGAAGCCGCAGATGGTGGTTATACCCAAATCAAAATCACTGGTAAAGTCCAAACACCTTGGTTTGGTTCTGCTGTGGGTATGAATATCTCTTGGCGTTTCTTGATTGATCCTGACAACAAGATTTTCTTTGTGGCGATCGACTTGCTAGCATCTCCTAAAGAGTTGCTAAACTTCGCTCGTTAGAGCAGTTTAAGGTCATTTATGCTCCAATAAAAGCCAGTATATCTTTAAAATTTCTACGAAGTAAAAATTTTAAAGATATACTGACTTTGGAGCAATATAAGATAAGTTTCCTCTGTAGCTGTTATCAGCAAAATGGGAGATGACGCGGCTTAATACCCTTGTTTTTATTGATATGAGAGCAACTCAAACAATTTTCATATGCAAACATCTAGATCATCACTAAAAGTATTGGACAACCCATTTGAGATTGACGATTGGATCGGTTTGCTGGTGTCAGTATTTATTATTAGCCTATGGTTTGTCACTCTAATTTCTTCAATTGCTATTTCTTTGCCAGATAGTGATTATCTCTGGTTGTCTTGTTTTGTTTTACTACGAATGTATTTGCATACGGGGCTGTTTATTCTTGCCCATGATGCAATGCATGAAAATTTAATTCCTCATAGCCCAAGACTCAATTATTTAATCGGATGTTTTGCGGTCACATTATATGGTTCTTTGCCTTATCAACATTGCCGTGTAAATCATGGTGATCATCATCGCTATACTTCTCAGAGTGGCGATCCCGATTTTCATGGTCAGATTTCTCACCCAGTATTTTGGTACTGTAAGTTTATTAGCGAATATTTTCCATTGCGATCGCTAATTATTTTCTTTGTAAACCTGAGTTTGATTTTTTGGGGAGCAATCTTTTTTTTCCATGTTCCATTTACCAACTTAATTCTGTTTTGGCTGATTCCATTTTTGCTTAGTTCCTTACAGTTGTTTTTTTTCGGGACTTATTTACCCCATCGCCAAATTCACAACAACTCAAATTTTTTACCGCGCACCCATAGCGATCGCTATTCTGTACTTTGGTCATTTGTTAGCTGCTATAACTTCGGACATTACCATTGGGAACATCACGAATATCCACAAACTCCTTGGTATAGATTGCACAAGATTCACAAACAAAACGAATAAAGATGACGCTTTACGTCATCTTTATTTGTTTTGTTTTATTGCAATACTAAAAAAGCATCGTGGCGCGATGCTTTTTTGCTGATTAGGATGTTTGCGCTTTGAGCCATGCCCAAGGCAAGGTAAGCATCTTATTTGAAGGAGGCACAAAGGCGCGGCGCATAAACACTTCGTAGTTATTTTTTTCAATCGCCTTCAAAATATTGCTATACAAAATTAACGAAGACCAAACTGGCCATCGCGCATCACGACACAACGCCGAAATACCGTCTTCAGCATGTTGATAAAACACACGCGCTCTTTGAATTTGGAAGCGCATTAGTTCCACCCAGCGCTCATCAACCGTGCCGCTTAACAGGTCTTTTTCGGTATAGTCAAAATAATGCAGATCTTCAATTGGTAAGTAAATGCGACCACGTTGAGCATCTTCGCCAATGTCGCGCAAAATATTCGTTAATTGCATCGCAATACCTAAGGCGATCGCCGCTTCGGTTGCCGTTGTGATTACTGATGGATCTTTTGTCTCAAAACCCATGATTGCTGATGACATCAAGCCAACAGTACCTGCGACGCGATAGCAATATAAATACAGATCGTCGAAAGTTTGGTAGCGATCGTATTTGAGATCCATTCGCATCCCAGAGATCATGTCTTTAAAAGGCTGGATCGGCATCGGGTAATTCTTGACAGTATCCGCTAAGGCAATATCCGACGCATGAATCGGATCGTCTCGAAATGTCGCCTCCAACTGTTTCTCCCAGTTAAAAAGCGTTTCGGCATCTGTGGTGTCTGCTTGCATACCATCAACAAGCTCGTCAGTACGACGACACCAAGCATAGATAGCCCAAGTTGCTCGTCGTTTTGCGGCAGACATCAGCATTGTGCCAAGATAAAAAGTCTTGGCATACTTAGCTGTGATGCAACGACAAATCTCGTAGGCTTCATCCAGATTGACTGGCTGACGCATGACCATGGGCTTAGGCGCTGACGACAGATGGATTTGACTGGTTTTGGTTAGAGGTTCGACCAAGGACTTTATTTCCAGAAGATTGACTTGCTTTGTGGATTTCCTGTGCTGTAAGCTTACCAGAAAGTACCGCTCCTTCCATACTGCCAAAAAAGGGTTGTGCTGTATAGCTACCTGACAAAAAGAAATTGGCGATCGGCGTAGCTTGGCTAGGACGAAATTTTTCTCGGTCGGGAGTGGCGGTATAGATAGATCTTGGGGTTTTTACAACATGAGATTTTAGGACTTTAGCAGGGCTAGGCAAATGTTGGGGAAATAGTTTGGCGAGTTCGTTTAGAGTTGCTTCGACGATTTCACTATTGGGGCGATCGATCCAGTCCGCAGCAGGGGCAAATACTAGCTCTAGCATCGATTTATCAGGATCGGCATATTCTTTGCATGAGTTACTCATGTCTGAGTAAACGCTCAGCAGTGGCGATCGCGAAAATAGGGTGTGATCGATATCGGTGAGCTTGCGATCAAACCAGATTTGGACACTGATGACTGGTACGCCTTCAAGGTTATCTAGCTGTTTGAAATAGGGCAAGGCTTGCCAATCGGTGGGGATGTAATTTTTAAAAGCGTCCACGGACATCGCCGAAACATAGGCATCGGCAGCTATTTCTCGACTCGGCGAACCGTCAGTGCCTTGAATAATTAATTTTGTAACATTGCCATCTTTGTCAGTCACGATTTCCTTAAGGGCTACGCCTGTATGAACCTCGCCGCCACGTGCTACCACATAATCAACCATCGGTTGACAGAGACGTTCAGGCGGTGCGCCATCTAAGTAGGCAATTTTGGAGCCGTCTTTTTGTTGTAAAAACTTGTTAAGGGCGCGGAGGGGAATCGTTGCGGAAATAACATTGGGATCGATGAACTTGAGAGACTTACAAACAGCAACAAAAATATCAGTGGTAATATCCTTGCCAATCCCATGCATCTCTAACCATTCCTCAAAAGTGTATTTGTCCATGGAGACAACATAATTATCACCGCGCACGATCGCAGGGATTAGCCCGATCGCAAAGCGAATCTTTTGATTCCAAGTGAGCATGTCATTGTTGCGGAGAATCGAGACAATGATATTAAACGGGGCAGGAAGATTGGGAACATCAAACCATGACAGCACTCCAGGCTTTTCAGGTTGGTTAAAAATCAGGGCATGGCGCTTCCACTGCAAGCGATCCAAAATATTTAGCTCTCCCATGAGTTGCAGCATATTCGGATAAGCACCAAAAAAGTTGTGTAATCCTGTTTCGATCCAGTCACCATCTGCATCTTTCCATGCCGCAACTAGACCGCCTAGAACATTACTACGCTCTAGCAAGATTGGCTGATGCCCCATATCTACTAAGTATTTAGCACAGGATAACCCTGCTAACCCTCCTCCAGCGATCGCCACGCGCATATTTTTTCGATGCCTGTACGTTTAAATTTTTCTTAATTATTTCTATCTTACGTTGCAAAGCTTAACAATCT
>JAJAZG010000026.1 GCA_026785865.1 Pseudanabaena sp. CAN_BIN31 | reverse complement strand
CACGGCAAACTATTAAAACTAGCAGGCGGAATTTTTAATACTTCTAGTCACTTAGCTGATGCCAGAATCGATATTTTGGTACGCGCGGCTGTGCATCAAAATTTATCCATAGAATTAATTCAAGCAATCGAGCGATCGCCAACTGCGGAATCGGTACATAAGTTATTAGTTGAGCATGGCTGCGATCGCGTGATTTTTGAATATCTCACCGATCAAATTACACAACGGGCGATCGCCTACATTCACAAATACACAGATCTCCAGATTGAGGTGAAAACGATTTTGTGCGATCGCTTAGGGCAGTTGGTTCTATAAGATAAAGACAACGCAAAGCGTTGTCTTTATCTCAGGGATTTTTAAAATGCAACCAGTTTATATTGTCGGCGCGGGACCAGGCGACCCCGATCTGATTACAGTTAAGGGGCGTAATCTTTTAACTAAAGCCGATGTGATCGTGTATGCAAATTCTCTCATTCCTGACACGATGCTGCAATTTTGTCGCACCGATGTAGAGATTATTCCCACTGCTAGTAAGTCTCTAGAAGAAATTTTAGAGATTATAATTGACAGAGTGCGATCGCATAAATTAGTAGTCCGTTTGCATGATGGCGATCCGAGCTTGTATGGCGCAATCCAAGAGCAAATTATCGCGCTTACGGAAGCAGAGATTCCATTTGAAATCATCCCTGGTGTGAGTGCTTTTCAACTAGCGGCGGCACGTTTACAAATTGAGTTAACGGTTCCTGAGTTAGTCCAAACGATTATTCTTACAAGAATTAGTGGGCGCACTCAAGTTCCCGAAAAAGAAGAATTATCAAGTCTCGCTGCTCATCAAGCCTCATTGTGCTTATATCTCAGCACTCATCATGTAGAGAATGCTCAAGCAAAATTAGTGGAACATTATCCATCAGATACCACTGTGGCAATTTGTTATCGCTTAGGTTGGGAAGACGAGAAAATTTTGACAGTGCCTTTGTCAGAAATGGCATCGGTTACACAAAAAGAGAACTTAACAAGAACTACACTTTTTGTGATTAGCCCTGCTTTAAATAATTTGAAAAATAACAAAAAAGGGCGATCGCAGTTATATAGCTCTCACTACAAAAGACTTTTCAAAAATTAGGCAAATCCCATTTGCCTAATCTATAGGTTTAATTAATTCCACCCCATCGCGACCATCGCCAGCCGCACTCAAAAATACCTTCACCTGTTCATCCTTAGAAGTCGGCAAAGTCCGCCCTACATAATCAGGATGAATCGGTAACTCACGATGACCGCGATCAATTAAGGCTAGTAATCTGATGGCTTTGGGACGACCGTAATCATGGATTGCACTCAATGCTGCTCCAATCGTCCGCCCGCTATAAATTACATCATCTACCAAGACTACAGTTTTGCCGTTCAAATCAAAAGGAATCTCAGTTTTGCTAGGTGTCCGCAGCCCGATTTTATCGAGATCGTCTCGATAAAATGTGATATCTAGCGCTCCTGAAGGAACTAAAATTCCTTCAAGTGTTTGGATCTGCTTCGCGATCGCCTTACCTAGCGGCACACCACGAGTATAAACACCAAGCAAAACAACATTTGACAAATCACCACTAGCCTCAACAACTTGCGAAGCCAGACGATTGATCGTCCGCCTTAACTCGTCCTCAGATAAAATTTCGACAATCTTGGATTGTGACATTACTTAGTTTTTTCAAAGTAAATAAATTAAAAGCCTTACAATGTAAGGCTCTCAAAGAAAAATAAAATTATTGAAAGGTAGAAATTACTCTGGAGTTTTCTACAAGTCTTTTCAATCCTTCTCAACTATAAATCCTTCTCTATTCTTGATGGATTCGGTATATTCGTTGTCGGTTTCAAGTGCAACAGGCTTATCTAAATGCTTTTCGATGGTAGTAGAAAGTGTTGACTTAGGGACAGCACCAACAACCACATCTACACGCGCACCATCCTTAAACACCATAAGTGTGGGAATACTGCGAATGCCATATTCTCCAGCTACGGTAGGATTTTCATCGGTATTAAGCTTGTAAACCTTGATTTTGCCCTCGTATTGCGTAGCGATTTCTTCCACTACAGGCGCAACCATACGGCAGGGGCCACACCAAGGTGCCCAAAAATCTACTAGAACAGGAAGTTCACTTTTAAGTACATCCTGCTCAAAGCTAGAATCTTCTGTAACGTTGACCACTGATGACATACTTTGTCAACTCCCTAAATACTAAAAACTTTTATTTTTAAAAATTGCGTTCAAGTAGTATAACAGCTAGCATTACAAATTTTTTAAAAACCAGAATTGTTACAAAAGTTCTGATTATATAGCTGTCGCCAAGTATGTCAGGACATAAAACCCAAAAAGGAAATGCGGCGCAGAGCGCCACATTTCCTTTTTGGGTTCTGGTTTGTCTTAATGCAAGTGGGTTCTGATGAACTAAACAAAAAACTTACTTGCCAAAAAGCACTTATAGTCAAAAAATAAGAAACCGCCTTTGCTGCTCATAAGCTCGGGCGGAATGTGGTGTGAGGAGTGAACGGAAACTTGTGTCTCCGCTTACATATATATTGTAGTCTAATCCGAAGATATGAACACGATCGCGCAATTTTTTCGGGTTTTTCAGAGTCGCAAAATGGCGGCGCTTTTGTCACTAGGATTTGCGTCAGGGCTACCTTACGCACTAACTGATGATGCTTTCCGCGCATGGCTTACCAGTGCTAAGTTTGACCTTAGTACGATTGGTTGGTTAGGCTTGGTTTCATTACCTTATTCGCTCAAATTCTTGTGGTCACCATTTATCGATCGCTTTGTACCACCTTTTTTAGGCAGGCGAAGAGGTTGGATTTTGTTAACACAGGGCGGCTTAGTGCTGGCGATTTTGGCGATCGCTTGGCAAATGTTTACAATTGGTAATATTTTGCCAACCGAGCGATCGGTCGCTTTGCCAATATTAGCGATCGCCGCATTGATTCTTGCCTTTCTTAGTGCCACTCAAGATATTGCGATCGATGCCTATCGTACTGATGTCTTAGCAGTGCAGGAAGTCGGCGCAGGGATCGGGATTTGGGTAATGGGTTATCGGATCGCACTCCTATTTGCAGGATTTGTGGGGTTTAACTTGGCAAGTAAATTTGGATGGGCGTGGGTATATGTGCTTTTAGCGGTAGTAATGAGCCTTGGTATAATTGCCACAATTAGTGCGCCTGAACCGCCAGAAGCTGAAGCACGTCCTGCTTCGCTAGATGAAGCTGTTGTTAAGCCATTTCAAGAGTTTTTTCAACGTTTGGGAGTTGCTAGAGTCCTACTGATTCTGGTATTTACGATCTTCTATCGGTTTAGCGATGCCATGGTTGGAAAAATGGCAGTTCCTTTTTTAAAGACTCTTTTTGACGATGGCACAATCGGCACGGTCAGGCAGGGTATTGGTCTAGTGGCGACAATTGTGGGGACGCTAGCAGGTGGCGCAATTTTAAGTAAAATCGGGATCAATCGCTCCTTATGGGTATTTGGATTTCTCCAAGCAATTAGCAATATTGGCTATTACGCGATCGCTGTGGTTGGCAAAAATGATTATGTTTTGCTAGCGGCGATTAATGTTGAAAATTTTTGCGGCGGGTTGGGGACAGCAGGATTCTTAGGGTTTTTAATGATTTTATGCAACCCCAGTTTTTCCGCAACCCAATTTGCACTGCTGTCTAGCCTATTTGCAGTTGGACGCGATCTATTAGCTTCACCATTTTCAGGCGAGTCAGCCCAATTCATTCAGCGCAATATGCCCTCATGGAGTGCCATTAATCAAATCCCATGGTTAGCTGGCAGTGATGGCAAAGGTTGGGCGTTGTTTTTCTTATTAACGTTAGTTTTAGCGATTCCAGGCATGATGTTTTTGCCATTTTTTGCACCTTGGAATGGCGAATTTAAAAAGGTAGACTCTTTACCAATGGATTAGATAAGCTGATACGCCTTTAAGTTGCAAGATGATTGTG
>JAJAZG010000025.1 GCA_026785865.1 Pseudanabaena sp. CAN_BIN31 | reverse complement strand
TAAAACTACTTATCCTATGGCTCCTAAAAACCCTAACAGCCAACCTGTAGAGTTGAATCGCACTTCTCTCTTTTTGGGACTACTGCTCATTTTCGTAACTGTTCTGTTGTTTTCCAGCTATTTCTTTAACTAATTTGTGTGGAGAGAGAGTAAGAGGATTTAAAATTCCTGACTTCGCTCTAAGCTTCTATAAAGTTGGCAATTCGTTTCATAAAAATCATTTTTATCTGGAGGTTTAATTCATGCTTCAAAATGGACGCATTCCACTTTGGCTAGTTGCAACAGTTGCTGGTACTGGCGTATTAGTTGTTGTTGGTCTATTCTTTTATGGTTCTTATGTTGGTCTTGGTTCTGCTAGCTAAGTTCTCATAAAAAAGAAGGGCGCAAACCGCCCCTCTTTTTTATTGGTCAAATTAAAAAAGGATTCGCTCAGCGAATCCTTTTTTATGAATAATAGCAGCTCCGGGACTTGAACCCGGGACCTACGGATTATGAGACCGTCGCTCTAACCACCTGAGCCAAGCTGCCATGAGTCAACTAATATAGCATAGTTGATGTAAATATTTAGCAATATTAATTTGTGATTTCATGACGATCGCGATCGCAATTAGAAAGGCGATCGCTGTCACCGCCTCATATTAAGATGGTGCTTAGTCAAAATAGGTCAAATAACATCATGGTCGCAACTCCGACAAATATAGCTACGCCCGCTTTTTGCGAAGGCATTCAGTATTTTGGGGAACCGTTAGAGGGGTTCGATGAGCTAGGACGCATTCCCGTGCTTAGCCCTGAGAAATCGGGCGTTACCGATCCTAGCGATCGCGCGGCTGTATTTCAAACCTTACTTGCGGCTGACGCATTGCGTTATCTCACATTACAGGTTACAGCGAGTAAAGCATCGGGTCATCCAGGTGGATTTGCTAGTAGCGCCGAAGCCGTGGCTGCATTTTATATGTTGGGTCACAAGAATATGCCCACCGAAGTTGGACATCATGCCCCTGGATATTACAGCGCCATGTTTTTGGATCGCTCTCTCGAAGATATGGGTATCAGCACTGTGATGCAAATGCGCGATCGCTATCGTGAGAAACATGGTTTGCTCGGTCACTTGTCAGGATTTATTCCTGGAATTCTTGCTCCTGCGGGGCCACTGGGACAGGGACAACATTTTGCGATGGCAGCCGCACTTTTGCATCGCGATAAACTTTTCCCAGTCACGATGGGTGATGGTGGTTTGGGCGAACCTTATCCAATTAGTTCGATCGCTCACTTCCACACTGCTTATCCAGAAGTGACGAATTTTATTCCGATTTTAGTTTGGAATGGATTTAGTCAAGAGCATCACAGCATGGTTTCTACTAAAACCAATGCGGAAATGATCGCGTTCTGGAAAGGGAATGGCTTTGATGAGGTGATTCTGGTTGATGCGAAGGATTTTGATGATCAAAATCAAGAAGGTGCTTATGTTGATAGCACTATCTTCTCTTTCAAACAGCGTCTTGCATTTACAGAAGCAGTTCTTGTTGGTACAGACAAAGCCGCGAAACTAGCTTTCGGTGGTAAGTTGACTGTATTTATCATTAAGCAACTCAAAGGTGCTGGTGTCCATGCATGGGGCGCAAAATCTCATAATCTCTATGCTCATCACACCATCGATAACGCTGATGTGATTACAGGATTAAAAACTCGCGCGCTCAATCCTGAGGCATGGCAGACCGTTCGCACCAATCTCGAATGGGCTGGCGGTGGTTCTTCTTCCAAAACTGCGGTTACGGAGTCAGTACTTCCCTTAGTTGATTTAGGAACTTTACCTCTCGAAGAATATGCGATCGCCGAAGCCAAAATCTCCACCACAGCGATGGGGCGTTTAGTTGGCTATGTTGGTCAGACCGATAAGAGTTACATCGTCACTAATGCCGATGGTAACGAAGCTTCAGGGATTGCCAATATCAACCAAGCTTTGAAAATCAATCACCCCACCGCTGATGCTCTCTACAATCAGGGGCCAGGCGGACAGGTTTATGAGCCTTTAAGTGAAGATGCTTGTGCAGGTTTAGCAGTTGGTTTGGCGCTGATGGGTAGCCGCACTCTCTGGTGTTCCTACGAATCCTTCGCGATTAATGGACTTCCGATTTGGCAGACTGTTACTCAAGCAATGGCAGAGTTGCGCCGACCTACACCTGCGACAGTTTGCTTGTTTACCGCAGGCGCTTTGGAACAAGGTCGTAACGGCTGGACACACCAACGTCCTGAGATTGAAGGCTATTTTGCTTCGATGATGCGAAATGGGAATATCTTCCCTCTCTTCCCACTTGATGCCAATAGTATTCAAGTTTGCTATGACTGGGCGCTGAAAGCGGTGAATAAGGGTGTGGTGATTACTGCAAGCAAAACACCTTTGCCAATCCGCACAACTTTTGAGCAGACCAGACAAGCTCTCGAAGATGGCGCTATTACTTTGCAAGAAATCGCTGGCAGCAAAAAAGTTGTCTTCGCGGTGATTGGTGACTTGATGTTGCTTCCTGTTTATGAAGCAGCTCAAAAGCTAGCTGAGCAAGGCATTGGTTCCAAAATCGTCTCGATTATCAGCCCACGCCGTCTCTATCGCCCAACTGATGTGGCTTGGGATACTTGCTCAGAGCCAGATGGTAAGTTCTTGAGTGATGCTGATTTTGAAACATTTTTTGGCGGTGATGCCTTAATTGGTGTTGTCGGCGGTGCTTCGGCAATGTTGGAACCTGTAATGCTTCGTAGCAATAGCAAGCGCGATGTCTTCTCATGGAAGCGTGGTGAGACGACGGCTTCGGCAGGGCAATTGTTTGAGTTTAATGGCATGAATGCTGACGCAATTTGCGATCGCGCTAAGCAGTTGATCGGCTAAATGAATAGTGGGGGCGCGATGCGCCCCTTTTTTATGATAATTCAGTTAAGGCAAGGCTACCAAATCAACTACTGCTTCTCCACATTCATAAAGGAAAGTTGTTATGGACTCACATTCGGCTCTGTTGATTGAATACTTTTGATTCGATGATAAGTCGATATCCGCTTCATGGACTATCGAGTTTCTTCTATCAGCGATGAGTTTTAATCTCGTTTTCGCAGTTTGATCATCTATTCCCATTTTTGCTGCTATTTTTTGCCATTTTTGCTTTTCATCCCACACGTAACTCAATCCATCAGCTACTTTAGTTGGTTCTTGATATGAAACCGTCTTGAATTTCTTAAAAAGTGCCTGTTCAAAGATATAATCTTGGGGTGGAATCGTTGCATTAATTAGCTCACTATATGTTGATATTGAGATAGATTCTGCTAAGTATTTTGAGGTAGGCTGTCTACGACCAGTGAAAATTTCCACCATTCCAATACGAACGATATCATGAATAAGTTTGTCGAAAGCACTTACTGAATAGACTATTTGCGCTCTCAATAAATCATCAAAAGAAAGAGGAGAATGTAAAGATGATTGCAAGTAATCGTACAATGAAGTGAGATTTTTAGATTCCTCAATATTTGTCCTGAAAAGATTTAAAGCTCTATGCATAAGTTAGCAAAGTGATTAACTTCTCATTGATAGACTCGAATTTATTTTTAAATCTTTCTCTATTATTCTTCATGTCGTCTAAGACCGTCCCAGTTTCATGTATCTCTGCATCTAACAACTCATAAACTGGGACTCCAATTTGATGCGATTTTGGTAGCAACCCCTGAAAGTCTGGTATTTCACCAAGACAATAACGCTCTGAGACAAAATTTAAAGAGTATTCATGTTGATTTAATGTCATTCCCGCCCTAGAAATAGCCTCAAAAAATTCGCTACTGATCTTGTTTTTAATTTCATCTATGTTGTCTCTATAAGGTCTTGCAGCCCTACCATTGCGAACATTGAAACGCTGAATTAAACTTCCAACAAACTTAGGTTCTCCTTCTAGCAAAGGATAAGCTGAATCACTAAATAATTGAATAGCATTCTTCTTCCAGCTAACCCACTTGGGTAAGACATTTTTCAAAGTGTCTATTGCCATTACAGAAAAAGGGTCTGGATTGGTAGGGACAATAAAAGCGTGAGATGCTAAAAATAGATTTTGATTAATAGCACTCAATCCAGGATTCAAATCTATCAGGGTGTAATCAATTTCATACTTTTCTTCAGTAAGTCTTATGAGTTCAGACAATGCACCGGGCAAGTTTTGCAGGGTTATTATAGCGTTATTAGAAGTTTGTGCATATACTAAAGCAGCATCGTATTCGGATAAGTTAGCGTGTCCTGCAAGAAGGAATAAAGAAGGAGAACGTTCTGGAGAGAAACATTGCACTGCTTCTATAGGATATGGCTTACCAGCAAAAGCAACCTGAACTCCATCTTTAATATTATGAAGTTTCGTAGAACTTTCAAGGTAGTATTTCTCGAAATTTTCGCCTAAAATCAAACTCGATAGGTTACATTGCGGGTCAGCATCTACAACCAATACATTATGAGTTTTTGAGAGCATCCATCCAATGTTGTAGATAGAGGTTGTTTTACTTACGCCTCCTTTATGGTTAAAAATTACTACTCGTTTAGCCATATGATTTTTGTCTTCAGTCTTGATTCTTGTTTATCCTATCCTATCATTCTAGCTCACACACACTATACCAAATCAAAAAATGGCAGCGTCATTTCTTGATTTTAAAAACCTTGCTGGGTTGGGTTTTCAATTTAATCAAGTGTTGTCACACTCGATTAAATCTTGCTTAAGAGATAATGGTCTAACTAGCCCCGAAATTTAGAGGTATCCCATGACCCAAACGCCACTTCGCACACCTGTAAATATTACCCAAGTTAAAGAGCAGGATCAATGGCTTACTTATTCAGGGCTTACTTGGGAGCAATTTAAACTAATTCAAGCTGGCTTTGCTGACTCTAAACGGGTAAGAATTTTTTATTATAAGGGAACCATTGAAATTATTATGCCAGGACGCGCCCATGAATTTTATAAAACAATCATTGGTTTCCTGATTGAACTATTTTGTCTCGAAAGCAATATCGAATTTGAACCTACAGGTTCGATGACTCAACAGATTGAGGGCAAAGTCTCTGTTGAGCCAGATGAGTCTTATTGTTTCGGGACATCAAAACCTACTCCTGATCTTGTTATCGAATTCATTTTTACTAGTGTCAGTCCCAAAAAATTGCAACGTTATCAAGTATTGGGCATTCCTGAAGTATGGTTTTGGCAAGATGGCGTATTTAGTCTCTATCGCCTACGCGATAACAACTATGAAGCAATTAGTCATAGCGAAATTGCCGAGATAGCCGCTTTAGATATTGAGTTAGGGACATGCAGCTAAATAAAGTACCAATTAGCTAAGGCTAAACGACTCTGCTACCGTCAAGTAATTGGTACTTTATTTTCACGCACGTCCCTTACTTACTCGCTGTGTCTTAATGGCTCAGACCTCTCGCATAGAAGCCGCTAACACTTTCCGCGATCGCCTCAAAAGATAGAGCGATTAGCTACGATCGCAAATAAATTTTTTCAACTTCAGATGCGGGTAGTGGTTTGTTAAATAAGTAACCCTGTCCATATTGGCAGCCAATATTTTGCAACCATTTAAGCTGTTCCTTAGTCTCAATCCCTTCGGCAATTACGGCTAAGCCGAGTTGATTACTGAGCGTGATGATTGTATCGACAACATGGTAGTTACGATTTTCGGATTGAATTTGGCTCACAAAGGAGCGATCAATTTTGAGGTTGTCTACGGGAAAGCGATGGAGATAACCGAGAGAAGAATATCCTGTTCCGAAATCATCAATGCTGATTTGAATTTGACGCGATCGCAATTCTTTAGTGATCGAGATCGCGGTTTCGGCATTGTCCATAATCGCGCTTTCGGTGATTTCTAATTTGATATTGGCAGGATTAGCACCAGTTTCAGTCAAGATGCGATCGATATCGGCTAGTAGAGTTGCACAGGAAAACTGCCGTACTGAGAGGTTGACACTCATGGTTAGTTCTGTCCATCCCTGCTGCTCCCAAGCACGAATTTGCTCGCAAGCTTTCTTAAATACCAACATCCCCACAGGTACGATTAACCCTGTTGTTTCCATCGAAGGAATAAATTCTGCTGGTGAAACCATCCCCCGTTCAGGATGTTGCCAACGTATTAACGCTTCAAATCCTGTTAGTTTTTCAGTTTGCAAATCTATGATTGGCTGGTAATAGAGAATAAATTCTTGTTGTTCTAGCGCTCGCTGAAGATCGTTCTCTAGAATCAGACGATTAAACATGGCTAGATGCATTTTGCGATCGAAGATCTGATGGCTATCTTTACCGCGCAATTTGGCTTGATACATGGCTGTATCTGCATCTTGTAAGAGTTCTTCGGGTTGATGATCGCTATTGTTGCCGAGCGCGATTCCGATACAGACAGTGATAAAGATTTCACAATTTGCCACTGCGAAAGGCTGGGCAAAGCCTTGGAGAATCTTTTCAAGAAATAGCTCGACGGTTCTTTCTTCTTCGATCTGATGCAGTAAAAAACAAAATTCGTCTCCACCCATCCTTGCTAATAGATCATTAGGTCGAAGATATTGCTGTAAACGCTGCGCGATCGCAATTAGTAATTGATCACCCACCGCATGACCGAAGGAACCATTCACCAATTTAAACTGATCGCAGTCTAGATATACTAAGGCAATCGATGATTCTCCCGCCTGTAAACATCTTTTTAATTCTTGAAGTAAGAATACTCGACTTGGTAACTTCGTGAGCGAATCCTCTAAAATCATGCTTTGCAACTGGGCAGTCCGCTCTTGCACCATTGCTTCTAATTGAGTGTTGAAGGTTGCTAATTGTTGGTATTGCTGATGAATGCGGATCATCGATCGCACTCTTGCGATTAACTCTAGACGATTGACAGGTTTACTAATAAAGTCATCAGCTCCTGCAAATAGGGCTTGGGCAAGATCTTTTTTGGTGGTTAATGCTGTAACTACAATGATTGGCACAGCGCTCCATTGGGGCATCGCTTTGATTTTCTTGCAGACTTCAATGCCATCCATGTCTGGCATCATCACGTCTAACAAAATCAGATCAGGCTGAAATACTTCTAGAGAGGCGATCGCATCTTTGCCACTCGCCGCGTAATGCAAATTATAGTCTTGCTTTGCTTCTCCTGAATCTTTGGTATTGGTTAAAAAGGTCTCAATTACGTCAAAATTATCAGGTTCATCATCAACGACCAAAATAGATGGTTTGTTCATAGTTAGTATTTGGTTAATGTTTGTTTGATATTTGTTTTAGAGGCTAAGAGCGTGTTTGAGAAGTTTTGATTTTAGTAAAAAGCTCTACTTGATCCCCCCCAGCCCCCCTTAAAAAGGGGGGAGAATATCTTCTTCCCCCTTTTTAAGGGGGATTGAGGGGGATCTAAATCATAAAACGTAGACAGGTAGGACTTGTGTGTACACGGTAGCTTTCTAAGGGGAGCTGGGGGGGATCGCAAACCTCTCAAACACGCTCTAATCATTGGGGATCTAAGAGTTGTTGAATGACTTTTGTTAATTGCTTAAGTTTAACAGGTTTACTCAAATAATCATTGGCTCCTGCCTCAAGACAGCGATCGCAATCAGGCTCCATTGCTAATGCAGTTAGGGCAATGATTGGTAGATTTACTAAACTGGGAATTTGGCGGATTTTTTTAATTGCTTCTAACCCGTCCATTATCGGCATTTGGATATCCATAAGGATTAAATCAGGTTTTGCGGACTGAGCCAAGGCGATCGCTTCTTCTCCATTACTTGCTAGCAAAATTTTATAGCCTTTCGCCGTTAGATAACTGGAAATTGTCATGATGTTGGCTTCATTGTCTTCTGCAATCAAGATTAAGCGTGGTTCTTGCTCGCTTTGAATGGATTCGCCTAATGACGACATTGGGCTTTCTATGGCTATAGGCGATCGCGCAGTTTCGGTACAAGGGAGAAGCACCGTAAAGCAACTGCCCACGCCCACTTGACTGGTTAGCTCGACTTTCCCTCCATGCATTTCGACGATGCTTTTTACCAAGGCAAGTCCCAAACCTGTACCCTGATATTGACGATTGAGCGCACTATCGATTTGAATAAAGGGCTGAAATAACTTGCCAATATTCTGTGGATCGATGCCAATGCCTGTATCGATTACGTCAATTCGTAGATAGTTAGTTGTCTCAGTACTTGGTTGGATATTCTCCACCAGTGGAGATGCTCTCGTATAGCTAACTTCTAGGGTGATCCGTCCACCTTCGGGCGTGAACTTGACAGCATTATTTAGTAAATTGATCAAGACTTGGCGCATTCGCCGTTCATCGATATTTAAATCAGGTAGATGGGGTTGCAGCTTTGTCTCTAGCTGAATACGTTTTTTGAGGGCTTGCTGTTTGACAAAGGGAAGACTAGATTGGCAAAGAGATTCTATGGATGTATTAGCGTATTCGAGTTCGAGCTGACCCGATTCGATTTTGGCGACATCGAGAATGTCATTAATCAGTTCTAATAAGTGAGAGCCACTCCGCTCAATGGTTTGCAGAGCCTTGAGCTGTGCGTCGTTGATTTCGCCAAACACGTTGTCTTGCATCCCTTCCGTCATTCCCAAGATCGCGTTGAGGGGAGTACGGAGTTCGTGACTCATGCTAGCGAGAAATTCATCTTTGAGTCGGGTCGCACGAGCAAGTTCTTCATTAGAGACTCTCAGTTGTTGGTTGCGTTCGGTGAGTTGTTGCTCGGCAAGTTGCCGATCGCAAAGTTCTTGTTGCACCTGCTCATATAAATTGGCTTGTTGAATAGCGATCACTAATTGGTTAGCAATTTTTTGGAGTAAATTTATTTCCCATTCTTCCCACTCGCGAGGGCGATCACATTGATGAACAATTAGCAATCCCCAGAGCGTGTCGTTTTGAATGATAGGGACAACAAGTTTGGCTCTGACCTGTATTTCCTCCAGAAATTTGGCTAAGCAAGGTAATATCTTGTGAGATTCGGATTCGCGATCGCTAAGGGCAAATATTCTTCCTTGGATATAGCGATCGTAGTTTACTTTTGGGAAAACTTCTTCAGGAAAGTTAATATTAAGGATTTTTGACCAAGGAGGAGAAACAGATTCAGCAATAGCAGCCCCTGTCCCGTCAGGAAAGACTCGATACATTAGCACTCGATCTGCATTCAAGATTTGATGGATTTCTTCGACAGAGGTATTCAAAACCTCATTTAGATTAAGGGTCGATCGCATCCGTTGGGTAATCACGCCTAGCAATCTTTCTTGTTCAGCCTGTTGTTGTAATCTCAGTTCTACTTGTTTGCGATCGCTAACATCCACGATCACACAGACACAATCATCTTCAGAGAGCATGGCAACGCCAATTAGGACATGGACGGAATGCCCATCTTTGTGATAGTAGACCTTTTCCCAAGGCTCAATCACATGATTAATTCTCAGATGTTGGATCGCATGGAGATCGAGTGGTAGATATTCGGGCGGAGTGATGGTTGTCCAATTAAAATGCTTAGCGTTCATATCTTCTCGGCTGTAGCCAAGCATTTCTAAGAAGCGATCGTTTGCATCGGTAATCTGTCCATCAAAATCAGTAAACATCATCCCCACAATATTAGATTCAAACACTCG
>JAJAZG010000024.1 GCA_026785865.1 Pseudanabaena sp. CAN_BIN31 | reverse complement strand
CGCAAGAAGTAATTCATTTGCAAATACCAGTTACTTTCACATGAAACTTTTAAGCAACTCAAAAAGCTGTAGCTCACGCTGAGCGAGCGCTACAGCTTTTTGGGTTTTGGGTTTTATTATGCCTGCCTACTTACTACACCAACTTTTCCCGATCGCATAATCGAATAGAACCAATGGGGACGCATCAGCATGACTGTATCAATTACATGGATAACCCCATTATCGGCTTCAATATCTGCCGCAATTACAGTGGCGTTGTTTGTCTCGAAGCTTCCATCTGAGATATTAATATCAATTTGAGTACCTTCTAGCGAAGTGAGAGACTTGACTCCGATCAAGTCTTCTTTCATGTACTTACCCGAAACTACATGAAAGGTTAAGATTCTCGCCAGTTGGGGAATATTCTGGACTAGGGTAGTAATTGTCCCTTCAGGAAGCTTGGCAAAAGCGGCATTAGTCGGTGCAAAGACAGTGAAAGGTCCTGCGCTTTGCAAGGCTTCGACTAGGCTTGCCACCGATACTGCGGTGACTAGCGTGGAGAAGTCTGCATTACTAACAGCAATATCAACAATCGTGGGCATATTTAGTTCCTTGGTTTTGAGATGTTTTAAGAATGTGTAGCGCTTCGCGCTACATATTTTTATCGATAATCTTGACTTTGAACCATGGTCAGTCTTGCGGCTTTATCCATGCCATATTTGGGATTGCAGAAGCGATTCAATTGACCTTCAAAATAATGACGGTTTGCCAAGAGATGTTTGGGATTGGGATCGTCTAATGGATAGAGGAAGGCAGCTCTCTCTGCTTGAATTACGGCGGAAGTAACGTTGTACATTGATCGCTGAAAGCTAATTGCTAACTGAATCAGCATATCGTCTTCACCGCGACAATATTGCTTGTAATAGTCGATCAGGTATTGCGGAAGGAAGTGATACATGTCTTGGTGTAGCAGAGTTGGCGGGATGCCTGCGGAACCAACAGGGAACTTGTCAGCGTATAAAATCCCAAAGTGAAAATCGTTTTGATCGTCGGGAACTTCATGGGCTTGAGCGTTGTAAGACTTCGTGCCGCGAAATGGTGAGGTACGATAGAATACTGCCTCCACATAAGGGAAAGCAGCTTCGTATAGCCAAGTAAATCCTTTAGATTTAGGAACAATGTCTAACCATTCGCCGCCAATATTTACACGATGATAGATGGGACGACCCGCGATCGCAAAAATGCCGTTTACCAAAAAATCCATCGCATCGGGAACGCCCTTAAATCCGCCTTCATCATAAATATCCGACATCTCGAAAAATACGGGAGCCATGATTTCCCAAAATAGTCCTAGCACCGAAGTCATAGTTGAGGCGCGACATTGTTCAAGAAACATTTCAGGGAAAAGTTTGTAGAGTCCCAACATCACAGGATTATTTTTAAAGAACGCCCGAATCGCGCGATCGCAATTTTGTTTGTATTCTTCTGAATCCATGTATGGCTCTAACTCTCCGCCCATGCCACGATGCCAGAGCATCGCCCGCATACATTCTTCGGCGAACTCCATGTTAATGCGATCGTGATAGAGATGATGGAAGATCTTCGGGATTTTGGCGTTTAGTTCGCCCTTGTTCATAAACTCCAATAGTTCTGGATGTGCAGTCGCACCACCGCGCCAGAACCGCAAGTCTGCATCATCACCTGCGTAGTGGTTTGGCAAGTCGAGATATTCTTGGGATATAAAATATTTGAAAGCAGGAAGTGGCTCTAAAAACACTTGTTCGGCGATGTAGAGCAAATCGCGCCAATAGAAATCCATCGGCACTGCATAAGCTTTGTAAAGCCCGATTATCTGCATCAAGTTTTCGGGCGTATCAGGTAGCATCGAGCCACCTGCTTCGAGACGATGAATGATATCAGCATGGGGATGAGTGGAAGGTGGTAATGCGGTTGTGGGTTCAATTAAAATGCTGGTCATAATTTATTCCTCTATATCTAGTTCTAATAAATCTATACTTTCATAAATTGCATCAATAGAAATTTTGAGCTTAATGCTCTGCAATTCGATCATTTCTCCTTTGGTATAGGTTTGCAATAGCCAGAATTTGCGATCGGTGCGGCGAAATACTTCTACTCGCGGTTCCTGTTGATTGATTAGTACATATTCCTGTAACGACTCAATGGTTTGATAATTGGCAAATTTCACTCCCCGATCCTTGGCTTCAGTAGAGTTAGACAGTACCTCAATGATTAAGCAAGGATAGGATTTATATTTTTTGTTAAGGCGATCGCGCTCATCACAGGTAACTAAAATATCAGGATAGTAGTAGATATTTTTAGACTCAATTAGGGTCTTCATATCTGAAGGAAATACCTTGCAATTAGAGCCTCTAAGATGAGACAGAATAATTGCTGCACAGTTAGTAGTGATTAAAACATGAGATTCGCTAGCTCCAGCCATGACATAGATTAAGCCATTGACATATTCATACTTCTCTTCCTGCTTCTCTTCCCATTGCAGATATTGTTCGATGGAAAGGTGATTCTGAGGTACGGCGATCATCTGATATCTCTCCTAAAAGCTAAGGATATTTTCTCATAGGTTGATGATTTTAGGTTTCCACTAACTAGAACTGTAACATCAGGAACACGCGCTAATAATTGTACCGTACTTACTTCACTCCAGCGCACTAACCATGATGGCTGAATACCTAGAATCACAATTAAGGCCGCCAAAATTAATGCTGGTAATTGTTCTATCCCACTGACTTTAGGATAGTAAGCCGTGTGATTATCCAACTTGCCAAAGCAAGTACGATTGAGGAGAATCACGAAATAAACGGCGGTGAGTCCAGTACCAATGATTGAGAAGATCGTGGGAATGGGGAACTTGCTAAAGCTACCTTGAAAGATCAGAAATTCTGAGATAAATCCAACCAATCCAGGAATACCCGCACTAGCCATGCCGCCTAAAATTAGCAAGGCGCTAGTGCTAGGCAAACCTCGCAATGGGTTTAACAATCCATTCAGAACATCTAAATCCCTTGTGCCGACTTTTTCTTCGATGACACCGACTAAATAGAACAATAGCGCCAGAATTAAGCCATGACTGACCATTTGAATCACGCCGCCGACCATGCTCAGAGGTGTGGCTGCGGCGGCTGCTAAGAGGATATAACTCATGTGACCGATGGAGCTATAGGCCACCATGCGTTTGATGTCCTTTTGGGCGATCGCCACCATCGCACCGTATAAAATCCCTAAGCCTGCCCAGAGCGCAATCCAAGGTGATAGCAACGCCCAAGCATCAGGAAATAAACCGACACAAAAGCGGAATAAGCCATAGGTTCCCAACTTGGAGACCACACCGCCGAGCATCATTACTGTTGGGGTGGTTGATTCCACATAGGCATCGGGTAGCCATGTATGAAATGGCACAAAGGGAGCTTTGATTGTAAAGCCTAGTAATAATACGACTACGAGCGTGACTTGCACTTCTATTGGTAAGGTCAGAGTTTGCAATGTTGCATAGTCAAACATGGGAGTGGGATTCGCGGTCAGCCAGCCTAAAGCGAGGAAACCAACTAAAACCAGAATCCCTGAAATCGCAGTAAAGATCAAGAATTTCGTTGCGGCATAACTACGCTGTGCGCCGCCCCATACGGCGATGACTAAGTAGAGCGGGATTAGTTCTAACTCATAAAATAGGACAAATAATAAAGTATTCGTTGAAAGAATTGCGCCGCTTACACCTGCATGGATTAAGAGCATTAATATATAAAAAAGT